>JBGOVF010000412.1:0-3174 GCA_041477975.1 Tepidiformaceae bacterium | reverse complement strand
CGGGCGTGACCATCGCCATCGTCGAAGATCCGGATGGCAACTGGGTCGAGTTCCTGCAGGCATCCTGACCGTGAAGATCAGCCTGATGGTCGAAGGCCAGAACGGCCTCACCTGGGAGCGATGGAGCCACATCCTCGCGCTGGCCGAGCGCCTCAAGTTCCCGAGCGTCTTCCGCTCCGACCACTATTTCATCGGGCCCCAGCAGAACTCGCTGGAGGCCTACCTCTCGTTCGCCATCGCCGCGAAGGAGACGAAGACCATCCGCTTCGGGCCGCTTGTTTCGCCGGTCACGTTCCGCTCGCCCGTCGACGTTGCTCGCATGGCGGGGCAGATAGACCTGCTCAGCGGCGGGCGATTCACCATGGGTCTCGGCGCGGGCTGGAACGAAGCCGAGCACAAGGCCTACGGCATCCATTTCCCACCGGTGAAGGAGCGCTTCGACCGCCTCGAAGAAGCGATCCAGGTGATGCAGGGTATCTGGTCACCCGGCCCGGCCAGCTTCGAAGGCAAGTATTACCGGCTCGAAGCCGCGGATTGCCAGCCGAAGCCGGCGTTCGGCCGCCCGCCGATCCTCATCGGCGGCGGCGGCGAAAAGCGGACGCTGCGCATCGCTGCCCGCTATGCGACTGAATGGAACGGCGTGAACTTCGGCGCCGACGTCTATCGCCACAAGGTCGGCGTACTTGAAAAGCACTGCGAGGCCGAGAAGCGCGACCCCGCGACGATCGCGCGTTCGATGATGGCCTTCGCGGTCGTTGGCCCGACTGTGGCCGACCTGGACCGCGCGACCGAGCGGATGATGGGCATGTGGGGCGCGCCCTCAGGCACGAGCCCGGAGCAGTACCGCCAGACACTGAAGGCCCGGGGGATGATCGTCGGCGGCACGAGCGAGGTGATCGACGCCCTCGGCCCGCTGGCGGAACTCGGCCTCCAGGAGATCATGTTCCAGCACTTCAACTTCGATGATGACACGGTGCCCGAATACCTGGCCGCCGAGGTGGCGCCGCGGGCGGCGAACCTCTAGCGTCGCGCCCTCTCCCCGGCATCGCGGATGGCTCGCTCCAGGCCGGGCGAACGCCGCACGGGGAACGGCTCGATGTGTCCGTGGAATTCGCGGAGCCGCTGCGGCAGAGCCGCGATTGCTTCGCGGCAGCGGGCCCGGATCGCGTCCAGTGGCTCCCGCGGCTGAAGACGCCGCCCGTCCCGCATGATCGGCGCCAGCAACGGGCGCCCCATCTCCGGGGGGCCGTACGCTATTTCTTCTCCATCCAACGCGATCACGTCGTGGTGGTTCGCGCCATCCACGCTCACGCGGTAGACCTGCTTCTTTCCTGGAAGCGTGGCCTTGCCTGTAGAGAGCTTGATCTTCGGCCCGCGATCGTCGTCCACCAGCTTGTAGACGCCGCCCAGGGCAGGAGCATCGGCGCTTGTCCCGAGCTGCGTGCCGACGCCGAAAGCGTCAATTGGCGCGCCGGTCGCGAGGATCTCGGCGATCCGGAACTCGTCCAGGTCGCCCGACGCGAAGATCTGGGTGCCCGCCAGGCCCCCGTCGTCGAGGACCCGCCTCACCTGGCCCGCCAGGTCCGCGATATCGCCCGAATCCAGCCGTACCGCCCGGATCGCTATCCCCTCTCCGGCCAACTCTCGAGCGACTTGCACCACGCGGCGGGCGCCTTCGACGGTGTCGTAGGTGTCGATCAACAGGACGGCGCTGTTGGGAAAATAGCGAGCGTACGTCCGGAACGCGTCACTTTCGTGCTCGAAGGACATCACGTACGAGTGAGCCATGGTCCCGCTCAGCGGGATGCCGTAGACGCTGCCCGCGAGCACGTTCGACGTGGCGGCGGCACCGCCGATGTAGGCAGCGCGCGCTGCTTTCAGCGCCGCATCGGCCCCGTGGTCTCGGCGCGGCGAGAAATCGACGAAGCTCCGTTCGCGGCAGGCAATCGCGATTCGCGCCGCCTTCGTGGCGATCAGCGTCTGGAAGTTGACGCAGTTGAGCAGGAACGTCTCCACAACCTGGGCCTCGATCAGTGGGGCGGTCACGCGGAGAAGCGGCTCCTCTCCGAAGACCACCTCGCCTTCCGGGACCGCCCAGACCTCTCCCGTGAAGCGAAGGTCAACCAGGAAGTCGAGGAACGGCTCGTTGAACACACGCAGCGAGCGCAGGTAGCGAATGGCCTCCTGGTCGAACCGGAGGGTTTCGAGGTAGTGCAGGGCATCATCGGCCCCGGCCGCAACCAGGAACGAGCGGCCTGCCGGCAGGTGCCGGACGAACAGGTCGAACGTCGCCGCGCCCCGCATGTCGTGGGCAAAGTAGCTCGCGGCCATCGTGAGTTCGTACATGTCCGTGAGCATGGCGGCGTTTTCGTCGGTTACCCAGGGCAATGAGCGTCCCGCAATCTCACGGCGATCATTCGACGATCACACCCGCCTCCCGCAGGGAGGCAAGCGCATGTTCCCCATCTTCGCGGTCCAGGTTGACGGCCCGAATGGCGTGTTCCAACACGTGCGTTTCGAACCCCAGGCGGGCGGCATCGATCGCCGTGTCGCGGACGCAGTAGTCCGTCGCCAGCCCGACCACGACGGTCCGCCGGATGTTGGCGGAGCGGAGCAGCACTGCGAGTTCGGTTGGTCTTGCCTCCCCACCGTGTGGCTTGCGCACCGTGAAGCCCGAGTACCCGTCTTCGCCCCCGACGCCCTTGCGCACCACCGGCCCGCTGACTCTCAGGGCAGGGTGGAACTCGGCGCCCCAGGTGTCCCCAACGCAATGGACGGGCCATATCCCACCGTCCTTCGCGAAGTGCGGAGTGCTGGCCGGGTGCCAGTCCTGGGTATAGACGACGAGCGCGGCCGCGGCGAACGCCCGGTGCACCTCCGCGTTGACCCGCCGGACCACGGTCCTGCCACCTCGTACGTAGAGGCTGCCGTGCGGGTCGGCGAAGTCATTCTGAACGTCTACCACGATGAGAGCGGTCGTTGAGTCGTAGCGTGGCATGGACTGTTCAACACTCCGGGTCTTGCAAACGTAAACAGAGCCCATTAGTTCCGCAATATTTGGGCTTTCGGGCGTGATTTCCGTGGTTGGATGGTGGATGATAGAAGTGCGGGTCGCGGCGCGCTCGTGTCCGCTCCACAGTGCGCCCACCCGCTTTTGCTTGCCCAAATGATCGG
>JBGOVF010000279.1:0-4082 GCA_041477975.1 Tepidiformaceae bacterium | reverse complement strand
CGACCCCGCCTTCGTCATCGACGAGGACGCGCTCCTGCTCGGCGTCGAGTTCGGGCTCCGCCTGATCGAGGGACAGTTGGTCAGCGCCCGTTAGACGGCGGGCGTCGCCATCTCGTGCTGGCGATTCCAGACGGCCGCGAGCGCCGCGCCTTCCGCAAGTCCGCGGACGCGATGGGACTCTTCGCCGCTGTGCACGAAGTCGGCGAGCAGCCGCGTTTCGTCGCCGCCGTAGGGGTTGGCTGCCTCCCGCGTCACGTATTCCACGCTCAGGCGGCTGCACAACTGTTGGAGAGCGGCGTCTACTTCGGCCAGGCGCCGTTCGCCGCGCGCGCGTCCGCGAGCGTTCTCGTTGTGCACGAGGGCCACGAGCGGCGCTCTCACGACCAGCCCAACTGACTCGCGCGACAGCACGCGCCGTATGCACGCCTCCACAACTGAAATCACTTCCTCGGGGGTGAAGGCCGCGTCCGCGCCAACCACCCGCCGGAGCCCGGTTCGTAGCGCCCGTCCGGCGGCCGATTCTGACCCGGGGATCCGCGCCGCTCGTTCCCCCGCTCTCCCGAGCCACCTCCCCAACCGGCCCAGCCGCCGTTCGAGGCGCAACGATACCGATTCGAATGTCATCCAGTACCCGCTGACAACAAAGAGCACCAGGTCTGGCTGGTAGCGAACCAGCCAGTTCTCCACCACGTCCGGGAGGGCCCGGTCCGGCCAGATCGCCTTGAGCGTCGTCTGCACGTCCTCGCCGGTTGCCTCGCGAATCGTCCGTTCCGCCACGCGATAGGCGCGCGCATCATCCGCGAGGTCTCCGGCCAGGTCGTCGCTCGTGCACAGCTTCAAAACACGCACCACCCGAGCATAGCGGACGCGCCGCATGGGCGGCAGTAGCCATAACGCTCAGTGACGAAGGAACGTTCCCGCTGCCGACCGCGGGTTCGTCACCAGGTTCAGCAGTTGAGCTGCGGCGTCCCGTCTCGCCGGCCACGGGTCCGAGCGGTCGCTCACGGCGGGCTGGATGCGGCGGCCGCGCCACCACCGCTGCCACGCGCGTGCTTCCCTCCAGCCCATCCCGCGCCCGGCCAGTTGGCCGGCCAGCATGAGCTCGAACAGGAGCCGGTGCCCCCATGCATCAACCGTGCCCTCAGCGCCGGGTGCGTTGGCCGCGGCGAGTGCCTCTTCCAGGGCAGCCAGGTCGCCGATAGCTTCGAGGTACGCGAACCATGGCAGCGGGCATCCTCGGGCAATATCGAGCCCGATCGAGTTGAACACACGCGGGTTGAAGTCGATGAGCAGGAACTCCCCATCGACCGGGATGAACTCCGCTTCGAACATCCCGTGGAAGCCGACGCCCTTGCACATCTCCCGCACGCGATCGCGCAGTTCGTGCTCCACCGGCGCAGCTTCGAAGCACAGGCCCACTCCGATCGTGCGCGGGTACTGCAGCACCTTGCGCGTCGCCCGGAAGGCCGCCAGGCGGGCGTCCTGCGTGATGTAGCCCGTGAGGTTGTAGATGGTCCGTCGCGCCTCCGGCAGATACACCTGCACCATCGGGAGGTCGACCTCCGGGTCGTGGTCGCGAACGGATTGGTCGAAACGTAGCTTCGAACCGAAAGTCGCGTACTCGGACTCCAATCGGCTGGCGTCCCGGACCACAACGCCCTTCTGCCATTGGCGGTAGCCAACGTGTGTTCGCGGCTTGAGCACGACCGGGCGCGTCGCGGAGCTTGCTACCTCGCGCACGCCAGCCGGGTCCACCGGGAACCACGCGCGCGGAACCCGAAGCCCGGCCGCCACCGCGACCTCGCCCAGGCGGCGTTTGTTAAGGAGCGTGTAGACCGCCTCGCCGCCCGGCATCGAGAGACGGAAGTACTGTCCCAGTTCCTCGCGGTGCGTGGCCGCCACCCAGAGCGATTCATCGCCGCCCGGGATCATTGCCTGCCCCAAGTTCTCCCGCCCGAACGCCCGCAGGTAACCGAGGTGGCCGGTCAGCGACCTCTGGCGCGGCCCTGGCACCGTGCGCGAGACGTACTTCGAACCGCTCGACGGTACCCGCCACGGCCCGGCCCGCATGCTCACCGGCACGCCCCGCTCGCCGAGGCACCGTATTGCAGCCAACGTCCCATACATCCCCACTGAAGCAAAGAACAACGGCGGGCGCGTCGCTGCCATTCGCTCGCTCTATTCGCTCACGGGGCGTGCGAGGCGCGCGCGGACTGCCAGCGCCCGCACCGGTCGCCCGACGGCCGGGTGTGCGCGCAGCACCGAATCAGCCCGCCACCGCAGCCGGGCGCTGCGCGATGGCCGGCCGGCCGCGCGGAGAATGCGCGTGTGCGTGGCGAAATCCCACTTGTACGGCTCGCCGCCGAGGAGGAAGTCGAACTCCGTAGCACCCTCGTCATACGCCGCCAGGATGAGGTTTCGCAGGAGCACCCGTCCCGGTGAATATCGCCCGAACTCCACGTCATAGGCGGGCAGGCGGTAATAAAACCGTCCCGGCCACGACTGGCCCGCGGGCAACACGGCGTCCGCCACGAGCGGGATGTGCGCCACGGGCCGCCCCTGCACCGACGTACTCAGCGGCTCGTAGTAGGACGGGAATTCGAATGGCAGGTTCACGACGTCAGCCCCCGCCATCAGCACGGGGTACGTATGGCGCCCGTGTCGCACCAGTTCGGGCCGGGCCCGGCCGCGGTACACGCTGGTTGCCGCGATTCTGAGAAAGCGATCGGTCGAGAAGAGCGGCGTGGACCCTTCGGCGTCCGTGACCGTCGCGACGAAGCCCGCCGGCTCAATCATGCAACCCCGCAGTCGGCCAACATCGAAGGGCCATGCTACCCCGTGAACAGGCCGCCGTCGGGGAAGATGATCTCGCCGGTGAAGAACGATGCCTCGTCGCTGGCGAGAAAGAGGGCGGTGTTGGCGATGTCCACCGGTTCGCCGAGGCGCTTCAACGGCGTGGTGTTCACGATCCGCGTCACGGCCTCTTCGTTGGCGCGCATGCTCGCGGTCATGGGCGTCTGGATGAAGCCCGGGCCAATGGCGTTCACGCGAATCTGCGGCGCCACTTCCAGCGCGAGTACCTTCGTCAGCATCCAGACCCCGGCCTTGGAGACGCAGTACTCGGCGGCGCCGGGGATCGGGATCTTCGCGGCGCCCGAAGCGATGTTGATGATGGAACCCGGCCGCCCACCCGCGATCATGCGCTTTGCCACGGCCCGGTCGGTGAGCATCACTCCCGTCAGGTTCACATTGAGCACCTTTTCTCAGTACTCGACCGGCTTGTTCAGCACGCTCGCCGCTGTGCGGTCGCCGCGAACCTCGCCGGAGTCGGAGCCGCTGACGTAAAGCGCGTGCGAGATGCCCGCCGTCGCCACGAGGGCATCGATGTGTCCAAACCGGGCGATTGCGGCAGCGGCCATCGCCTCGCAGTCGCGTTCACTCGACGTGTCGGTGCGGATGAAGGCGGCGTTGCGGCCGCGGGCCTTGACGGCCGCGACGGTCTCGGCGCCGCGAGCCTCGTCGAGGTCGGCGACGAGAATGTCGGCGCCCTCGTCAGCGAAGCGTTCGGCGCAGGCGCGGCCGATGCCACTGGCTCCGCCGGTAATGACGGCTACTTTCGAATCCAGGCGTCCGGGCATGAGCCACCTCCAGTGCCGGCAATTCTACGCAGGCGAGGACGGGACGAGGCGAGCTACTCGAAGATCCACCGGTCTGTGTCGCGCTCCCAGTCGAGCAGTTCGTTCGGCCGGAAGAACAGGTTCGATTCGCGCACGCCGCTCTCGGGGCTGTCGCTCGCGTGGACCAGGTTGCGCCCCCGCTCGAGACCGAAATCTGCGCGGATGCTGCCCGGCACGGCCTCGGCGGGGTTTGTCGAGCCCACGCTGCCACGCACGGCCTGGACGGAATTCGTGCCCTCGAATACCGCGGCGATAACGGGCGAACTGGTGATGTAATCCACGAGCCCTTCGAAGAAACCCTTGCCCTTGTGCTCGGCGTAGTGCTGCTCGGCGAGGGCGCGGTCGATCTTCATGAGCTTCATGCCGACGATGCGGAGCCCGCGGCGTTCCAGCCGGCTGATGACT
>JBGOVF010000245.1:0-4502 GCA_041477975.1 Tepidiformaceae bacterium | reverse complement strand
TCTTGTGGGCGTCAACTCCAACCGAGTACATCACGGGCTCCTGCTAAAGTGTTCACGCAGGCTCCCGGGCCGACGCCTCTCTCTATTGCCAGACGACAGGCTCCTATTAGGTCAGGCCCGGGAGCCGGCAGAGCCACGACAAGTCTCCCGAAATGGCACGAAGCCGAGAGGGGGCTGGGTCAGTGGATGCTCTGCCTGCGCCCCCCAAACCTACAGAGAGAGGGGGCCGGGGGGTGACGGGACGCCAGCCGAACGACGAACACCGTTGCGGCCAGACCCGAACTCCCGCATCTCGTCGCGCCCTTCGCGCTCTTTGCGTTCTTGGCGTTGAAAACCTCGTCCCCTTGCCACCCACCCCTATAATCCCCCGCATGACCAACGCCGCCAGCCTTTGCCCCGATTGCAGCGCACCCTTCGTGACGGAAGACAACTACTGCCGCCAGTGCGGCATGTACCTCGCGGCCCTGCGCGAAATGTCGGTGGTCAAAGCTGAACCGGCCGCCCCCGCGCCCTACCGCCGCGAACGCGCCGGCCTCCCCGCTCCCGTGAAGAAGGCCGCCACCGCCCTCGCCATCGGCACAGCTCTTCAGATCGGCGCCGGCATCGCCACGCGCTACCTCGCGAACCAGGCCGCCCGCGGCGCTATCTCCGCCGCCACGACAAAGTCCACTCGCCGCTCAAAGCGTGAGCCGAAGCCAACCACAACCACCGCCCTCGTTCGCGACCCCATGGAAGGCGCCGCCGCAGTCAGCGAAACCGTCATGATCCGCCGCGTCTGGATCCGCCGCCCGTAGACCAATGATCACTCCCCTCTCCCGGATCGAGAGAGGGGTCGGGGGTGCGGGGGCGCCGCTCGGCTTCATCGCCACGGTAACTCACCACGCCGAACCCAATTCGCGTGGCGGCCTTTGCGCTCTTGGCCTTGAAACCCGTCCTAAGCCACGGCCTTCGGCTCGACCAGTTGATGGCACCCCGGACAGAACGTCTTCGGCCGCGCCGAGAGAAACTCCAGGCTGCAAGACGGGCACACCACAATCCGTCGAATCATCTTCACAACTCCCATCCCGTGTTCCCCTTCAGATTCATGCACGCGCGCTCCCTGTGCCAGATAGTTCCGTTTATCATTGTCCGCCCATCCATAGTCTCGGCCTATATATGGAAAGGCTAGAGATATATCAGGTGACGAACCGGTAGCGCCGCCGGCGTCTGGGCCACCCGCGCCCTCGCTGGCCCGCTCAACACCCACGCCGTAGGCTGTACCTCGAAATCAGTCGTTCGTCGCGAGGGGTGCCGCTTTGGTCACGAAGGTTGGGATTAACGGGTTCGGCCGCATCGGCCGCCAGGTGCTCAAGGCCATCACCGACCGCCATGGCGATACCCTCCAGGTCGTCGCTATCAACGACCTCGTCCCCACCGAAACGAACGCCAATCTCCTCAAGTACGACAGCAACTACGGCCAGTGGAAGCGCGAAATCCGCGCCGAAGCTGATGGCATCGCCGTCGATGGCCGCCTCATCAAGGTCTTCAGCGAACGCGACCCCGGAGCCATCCCCTGGGGCTCCGTCGGCGCCGAAATCGTCATCGAATCCACCGGCCTCTTCACCGACGCCACCAAAGCCGTGGCCCACCGCCGCGACTCGGTGAAGAAGGTCGTCATCAGCGCGCCGGCGAAGAACGAAGACTTCACCATCGTCCTCGGCGTCAACGCCGAAAAGTACGACCCTGGCAAGCACCACGTTATCTCCAACGCCAGCTGCACCACCAATGGCCTCGCACCGGTCGTCAAGGTACTGGTCGACAACCTGGGCATCGTCAAAGCCCAGATGACCACCATCCACAGCTACACCAACTCCCAGCAGATCCTCGACAAGGCCGCCGGCACGGACCCCCGCGAAATGCGAGCCGGCGCAATGAACATCGTCCCCACCTCCACCGGCGCCGCCAAAGCCCTCCGCCTCGTCATCCCCGAAATCGAAGGCAAGATCGACGGCCTCGCCTACCGCGTGCCCACCCCCACCGTCTCCATCGTCGAAGTGGTCGCCCTCACCGAGAAGGACACTACGAAGGACGACCTCAATGCCCTCCTCAAGGAAACGGCCGCCGAGAAGATGAAGGGCATCCTCGGCTTCACCATGGACCCCGTCGTCTCGATGGACATGAAGGGCGACGAGCGCTCCAGCATCGTCGATGGCATGTCTACCAACGTCGTCGGCGGCAACCTCGTCAAAGTCGCCGCCTGGTACGACAACGAATGGGGCTACGCCTGCCGCATCAGCGACCTCTGCGCCTTCCTCGTCAAAAAGGGCCTCTAACCCGCGAATCGCCCTGGAACCGAATCAGAGCCGCGACCGTCAGGAAGCGTCCGCGGCGCGCGCCGAGTCTGTCGCAAGGCAGGGATCAATTTCGGAAAGCGCCGGCCGAGCTGATTCCTGATACCCGATACCCGAAACCGGGCGCCGTTAGGCGCCCACCTTAAACGTCCCCAGGTCTTTCCACACCAGCGTCGCGCCCGAATGTCCCGCCACCATCATTGTCAGCAGCGCGATTGCCGCCGGCACGAGCACCACAAAGTACCCCGCCTTCGGCGCCCACGCCGGCACGTTCCACCTGGAACCCCAACGGTTGATCGCCCAGTACGCCACCACGGCAACCATGAACAGGAACGCCCACACGAACGCTGCGTCGCCCTGTTGCGGGTGCTCGCCCAACCGGCTGTTCTGCCCCGCCGCGCGTGCGGCATCGCCGATAGAGCGTTGCAGCGGCCCGCCTGTCTGCTTCGCAACCAACGCCGAAACCCCACCCGCGATCGCGAACAGTGCCACGGGGAACAGGTACCGTTTGCGCCATTCGGCCTGCCAGCACAGCGCCGCGAACGCGACAACGGCCAGCGGCACGAGGATCACGGCGGCATGCACCACCAGCGGATGAGCTGGCAGCCCAAGAATCGTCTCCGGCAATTCATTTACCTCACAGGCCGGCCTCCGCCAGCCCGGAGCCGAGTCTCCCCTGCCAACATTGGAACGAAATGAGAACCCGCCACGGGCGATGGTCTACCCGCCTCGTTGATCCCGCCCCTACAATCCCACCATGCCCACCGACGCCGACCTCGACCGCGACGTCCGCGTCGCCTTCTACACGCGGCTCATCGAGTCCGGCACCGCTCCCTCGACCGGGGACCTTGCCGCCGCCCTGAACGTCGAACCCGCCGCCGTCTTCGCCTCGTTCCAACGGCTCGGCGCCGCCCGGACCCTCGTCCTCGAACCCGGCGACTCCGCCCGCGTCCGCATGGCCAACCCGTTTTCGTGCATACCCACGCCGTTCGCGGTCACAGCCGCCGGCCGCCAATGGTGGGGAAACTGCATCTGGGATTCCCTCGGCATCGCCGCCTTCCTTGGATCGGACGCCACCATCGAATGCACCTGCGGCGATTGCGGGCAGCCCATGTCGGTAGCGATTCGAGACGGCCAGGCCCACGGGTCGGGCGTTATCCAGTTCGGTGTACCGGCCCTGCACTGGTGGGACGACATCGTCTACACCTGAACCACCATGCTGCTCTTCCGGGACGAAGGGCACGCGACAAACTGGCGCACTCAACACCAGGTGACCGAAGCCGGTCGCATGAGCCTTGAGACGGGCTGGCGCCTCGCGCGCACCTGGTACACCGACAAGCGTGGTCCCAATTGGCGACGTTCATCGCTCGAGGACGCCGAAGCGCTCTTCGCCCGGCTCGGGCTCACCGGCGACTTCTGGCGCCTTCGGTCGTAACCGCCGCCTACGCCCGCGCAACCGCCTCTTGCAGCGTCGCCGCAGCCTCCGTGTGCCGCGAATCGGCCGCCAGCCGGATCGGCTCACCTACCGTTACGCGCACTCGCCCGCGCGGGTTCGGGAACCAGCCCGATTCCCAGAGCCCGGGCCGCAGCACATCGACGCGGATCGGGACGACCGGAACGTCCGCTCGCGCCGCCAACCACGCAACGCCGCTCTTGAATGGTTGCGTCGGACCGCAGACGGTCAACTTGCCTTCCGGGAACATGAGGATGCTCCAGCCGGTGCCGAGCAGTGCCTGTACGTCCTCGAGACTCTCGCGAATGCCCCCGCCATCCCGTTCGAACGGGAACGCGTTCCCCAGGAACGCCGCGCTCAGCGCACGCCTTCGCGTACCAAAAATGTCGTCCGCCGCCGCCGCCACCGCGACCTTCGTCCGGAGGTGGCGCGGCAGCGCCCGCAGCAGCATGCTCCAGTCCAGGTGCATGTTGTGGTTACTGATGACGAGGCACGGCCTGTCGAGGGCCTTGAGGTTCTGCCGGCCGCGAACCTCGACGCTGTATGCGACGCGAAGGATGGGGAACAGGAGGATCAACTGGATAAGCGTGCGGAAAAAGCGCACTGCTCTGCGGCGGGGCCAGGCCGGGATCGTTGTACTCGGGCTCTCGGTGGGCTTCAGCAGGTGCGAACTTCTTTCTGGTGTCGCGTTTCAGCGCGCCTACACCGGCGCACCGGCG
>JBGOVF010000328.1:0-3710 GCA_041477975.1 Tepidiformaceae bacterium | reverse complement strand
CTGGACGGCGGATTGGGCGTCGATCAGTTCGAAAACGCGTTCGGCCGAGGCGGCGCAGCGCGCCACGATGTTGATGATGAACCCGATCGAGCGGACCGGCAGTTGGAGCAGGTTGAGCCAGAGCGTGAAGAGCAGCAGGTTGCCGGCGGAAAGGCTGCCTTGCGAGATGAGATACGAGCCAAAGCCCACCGTGAGCGCCACCTGTGCCGCCGAGAGGCCCTGGAGGAGCGGCTGGTTCTGGGCCTGGATGATTGAGGACTGGTAGCTCAGGTCGGCCTGGCGCTTGGCGACAGCCGCGAACTTCTGGCTTTCGAACGGTTCGCGCGAGAACGCCTTCACGACCCGGATGCCGGTCAATCCCTCTTCGGCGACCTGGGTCATTTCGGCCTGGTTCTGCTGGATCTGCATCCACATGGGGCGCAGGCGGCTACTCGTTACATACGAGCGCCAGGCCAGGATTGGCATCGAGATCACACTCACCAGCGCGAGCTGCCAGTTGATGATGAACATCCCCACGATCGAGATCACGAGCATGAGGAGGATGAAGGAAAGCCGCAGGGCGCCCATGTTGATGAACATGCGGATGTTCTCGACATCCTGGGTGGCGCGAGACATGACCTGGCCGGTCTGGACCTTGTCGTGGTAGGCGTAGGAGAGCCGCTGGAGGTTGTCGTAGATGTTGTTGCGAATGTCGTAGGCGACGCTCTGGCCAATGGATTCGCCCAGATACTGCTGCCCGAACGAAGCGGCGCCGCGGCCGATCGCGAACGCGATGACGGCCAGGGACCCGAAGATCAGGAGCTTTTCGTTCCCATCGAGACCGACGAGCTGGTTGTTTTCGCGGACAGGGGAGAGGCCAAAATCGATGGCGTAGCGGACGAGGATCGGGCTGATCATGGTGAAGGAGCCCGCCAGGAGGACGCAGAGCACGGCGACAGAGAGCGACCCGCGGTACGGCCGCATATACGGAATTAGACGCACAAGGTAACGCACGAAGAGACGAGCCCCCCGTGAGACCCTAGCACACCTTAACGCGCACGTGAAGTTAGCGTTGCGCAAATCATGTTGGAGTCGACACCGCTTACAGCTCCACGACTCCGACCAACCCGGCCCAGCGGCTCGACGTTCGACAGCCCTTAGAGCACGAGCGCCTGGGCGGCGCCGCCCAGCACCATCTCCAGCATGTCGGGGGCCAGGCCCATCTTCGCCACCATCGCCGCCTGCTCGTCCGCCGGCGTGGGGCAGTTGGGCGCGTCGCTGCCGAAGAGAAAGCGCCCGGGGAAACGCTTCATCTGCTCGGACGTGACATCGACGCGGCGATCCCAGACGGGCGTGAGGTCGGCGTGGAGGTTCGCGAAGCGCGCCATGAGTTCGAGGGCGTGGGCGGCGCCGGGGAAGCCGGTGTGGGCGAGGACCAGGCGCAGGTCCGGGTGGGCCGTGAGCACGGGTATGAGCGCGTCGAGTTCGCTCGCGGCCGTTTCCCCGGGCGATTCGCGGCCGGCGTGGCAGACGACGGGCACACCCTGCGTGGCGGCCGTCCGCCAGAGCGGCTCGAGGTTCGGGTCGTCCGGCGAGAACTGCCCGACCGAGCAATGCAGCTTCACGACGCGCAGGCGGAGTTCGATGAGCGCCCGTTCGACCAGACGCGGCGTCTCAGCATCGCCGGGATGGAAGGTGGCGCCGGGCACGAGCCAGGGGAACTTGGTCACCTCTTGCGCAGACCACTCGTTGACGCTTTCGGCGACGCCGGGGCGGTGGGCGTAAGGGAGGATCCAGGCTCGGTCGAAGCCGGCAACTTTGACGCGGTCGGCGACGTCGGCGATAAGCACGCCGCCGGTCAGCGTCCCCCGCGCGTTCATGCGTTCGCGCACGGCGAGGGCGAGGCGATCCGGGAAGCAATGCACGTGGGAATCGACGCGCAGCGCCTTCGGGGTGGCGGGCATCAGTCGAGGTGGGACTGGTAGCCGAAGAGCTGCCAGCCAGGACGGCCGGCGCCGGGGCCTTCGGTCTCCGGCCGTAGGGCGTGCCGGTGGCTCATCGCGATGGCCTTCTCGATCGCCCACTTCGAAAGGCCCTGGACCGCCTCCATGCCGGCCATCTCATCGAGGGTGAAGAAGCCGGCGTTGGCGATCTCGTCGCCATCGAAGCGCGGCTCACCACTGACCAGGTCCAGCCGGAAGATGACGTAGATGTTCGTGCTCGGGCCGCCCATCGAGCCGCCGAGCGAATGGCGGAAGGCGATGACATCGCGCACGCGCGCCTCGATGCCCGCCTCTTCCAGCACTTCGCGCTCGACGGCGAGCGCCAGTGGCTCGTCGTGCTCCGCGTATCCGCCGGGGATCTGCCAGGAGCCGGCGAACGGGTTCTGGCCGCGCTGTACCAGGAGTGCCCTGTCGTCGCGCATCACCACACCCGCACAGCCGATCGAGAAATCGCCGTAATGGATGAAGCCGCAAGCATCGCAGGCGGGACGGTCGCGGCCGCCATCGAGTTTGGTCGTGAGCGTCATGGAGCAGCGCGGGCAGTAAACAGGTATGGCCATGGTTGGCGAGTATAGAGAGGAGCCGCCCAAACCTGAACTGCGGGCACCGCAAGTACACTTTCCCCCATGCCCTTCACGCCCGGCATCGAGCTCTCTCTCCGCTTCTGGTCCGAAGTTGTCCGGCCCGTCGTCGTCGAGCGCGTGCCGCCGGCCCAGCTCGCGGCCGGGCTGCTCGGCGCCGGCTCCGAAGTGCTGGGCTTCGATACCGCGCAGTCCACCGACCACAGTTGGGGCCCGCGCGTGGTGGTGTTCGTGCCACCGGGAAGCGACGCGGCCCCTCTGGACGCCGAACTCGAACGCCGCCTCCCTGCCGCGTTCGAAGGCTACCCCGTGCGCTACTCGCGGCGGGACGGCCACGCGCCGCGCCACCAGGTGGATGTGGTACACGCCGGCGAGTGGTTCGCCGCCACGCTTGGCTTCGACCCCCTCCTTCCAATAGACAGCGAAGCCTGGCTGGCGACGCCCACCCAGATCTTCGCCTCCGTCACCGCCGGCGCCGTGTTCGAGGACGGCCCCGGCGATGTGACGCGCGCCCGCGCGACCGTGCGCTGGTACCCCGACGACGCCTGGCGCTACGTGCTCGCCTGCCAGTGGCGCCGCCTGGCCCAGCACGAGCACCTTCTGGGCCGCGCCGGGCAGGTCGGCGACGACTTGGGCTCGCGGCTTATGGCGGCGCGGCTGGCGCACGACGTTGTCCGCCTCTGCTTCCTCATCGAACGCGCCTGGGCGCCGTACGACAAGTGGCTCGGCACCGCCTTCCAGCGCCTCGCGAGCGGCCCCGAGGTTGGCGCGCTCCTGCGACAGGCGCTCGCCGCGCCGTCACCGCAAGAGCGAGAGCGCTACCTCATGGCCGCCCTCTCGAACGTGGCCGGGCGCTTCAACGCCCTCGCCCTCGTTCCGCCCATCGACCCCGCGCCGCGCCCGTTCTTCAAACGCCCGTTCAACGTGCTGGAATGCGACCGCTTCGCCGAGGCGCTCATGGCGACCACGCCCCTGGCATCCCGCGGCTGGGCCGGCGCCGTCGACCAGTGGGTCGATTCCGTCGACGTCCTGAGCGGCCCACGGGCCGCAGGCATGAGGCATGAGAGATGAGGCGTGAGAGTCCTCAGTTGGGCTTGCCCCAGAACGACGGACATCCACGATAAGGGCAGGCAGCTCTGAAAGGATG
>JBGOVF010000037.1:0-10839 GCA_041477975.1 Tepidiformaceae bacterium | reverse complement strand
GGAGTGACACGCTATACTGGCTTCACATCGCAACCGGGGTAGCCCAAATGTCCGATTCCCCATACTGGACGCCCGAGAATCTGGAAGAGGTCGTCAGCGCCCGCGCGAAGATCCTTGGGCCGACTGTGTGGGCGGCGGCCACGCCAGACCCGCGGCAGCTCATCTCGTTCGCGGGTGGATTGCCGGACATTCCGTCCCTCCCCGGCGATATCTTCCTTAAGGCTGCACGGACCGTCCTCGACCGCGAACAAAAGGAGGCGCTGGAATACGGCGGCACCTTTGGGGCGCACCCGTTGCGGCTGGCGATCGCCGCACGCTCTTCGAAGATCGAAGGCATTCCAGTCACCCCTGAGCAGGTAATCGTGTCGTCCGGCTCGGCGCACGCTATTGGCATGGTTTGCGAGACGCTGCTCGACCCCGGCGACACGGTCCTGGTCGAGAGCCCGAACTTCCCCGGGAGCATGCGCACGATTCGCTCGTTCGGTGCTGAGCAGGTGGCGGTGCCGATGGACGAACACGGCCTGCGTGTGGACCGGCTGGAAGAGGAGTTCAAGAAGCTTGCGGACCAGGGCAAGCGCGCGAAGTTCCTCTATTGCATCCCAACGCACCAGAACCCGGCCGGCTTAACGCTTTCGCTCGAACGGCGCGAGCGCATGCTGGAACTCGCCCGCCAGTACAAGACATTCATCCTCGAAGACGACGCTTACGGCGAGCTCTGGTTCGAATCCCCCCCGCCTCCATCCCTGTTCGCGCTCAGCGGCGGCGACCACGGGATCAAGATCTCCAGCTTCAGCAAGATCATTGCCACGGGCCTGCGCATGGGCTGGGCGATGGGCCCGGCCGCACTCATCTCACGCATGGCCGCCGTGCGCTACGACATGGGCACCAGCCCCTTCCTTGGCCGCGTCATCGCCGAGATGATCAACAACGGCGATCTCGACCGCCATATCGACAAGCTGCGCAAGATCTACCTGCGGAAGCTCGAACGTGTCGAGCACGCGCTCGCCGATTACTGCGCGGATTACTGCACGTACGAGCGCCCGCTCGGCGGCTTCTTCCTTTGGCTGCAGCTCCGGCCGGGGCTGAACTCGCGTGACGTCCAGCAGGCCGCGAACGACCGGGGTGTGGTTGTGGGCCAGGGTCCGCAGTTCTTCGCGGACGGCAAGGCCACCAACCACGTCCGGCTTGCGTTCAGTTATGTCGCGATGGAAGACATCGAGGTCGGCATTCACCGGCTCGGGGAAGCGATGGCCGACGTGGCCGCGAAGTCGGCCGCCAAGTAGCCCCACGGCCCGTCGCACACGGGGGTAGACTCCGGTTACTCCGCTTCAAGGCTTCGCCATGCCCGACGACCTGCCGCTCTCGCGCTACACCGTGCTGGATCTCACGATCGCGCGGGCAGGACCGACAGCCGTCCGGCTCCTGGCCGACTGGGGCGCGAACGTCATCAAGATCGAGGCCCCGCCACCGCCCGGCGCTTCCGCCGAATCGGTCACTGGTGCCCGGCATGGCCCGGACGAACAGAACCTCCACCGCAACAAGCGCGGCATTTGCCTCGATCTGAAGCACCCCGAGGGGCACCGCGTATTCCTCGAGATGGCGAAGCGTGCCGACATCGTCGTTGAGAACTTCCGGGCGGACGTGAAGCGCCGGCTGGGCGTCGACTACGAATCGCTGCGCGCGGTCAACCCGCGGATCATCCTTGCGAGCATCTCGGGGTTCGGCCAGGAAGGGCCCTACCGTGATCGCCCCGGTGTCGATCAGATTATCCAGGGCCTCAGCGGCCTGATGTCAGTCACCGGCGAGCCCGGCCGTGGGCCGATGCGCGTGGGCATCGCCGTATCGGATACGTCCGCCGGGATGTTCCTCGGCCAGGGCATCCTCCTCGCGTTGCTCCAACGCGAACAGACCGGACACGGTCAGTGGGTGCACACTTCGCTACTCGAAGCAATGCTCTGCAAGCTCGACTTCCAGGCGGCGCGTTACACCATGCGTGGAGACGTGCCCGGCCAGGAAGGCAACCACCACCCAACCCAGGTGCCTATGGGGACCTTCCCGTCCGCCGACGGGCTCGTGAACGTGGCCGCCAGCAGTGGGCGGATGTGGTCGAGCTTTTGCAAAGCGCTCGGCGCCGAGGATCTCATGTCGCGGCCGGAGTACGCCACTCCCCGGACCCGTGCGCAGAACAAGGCCGCTCTCCGCCAGGACGTTGCCACGGTCACGTCACGGTTCACCACCGACGACCTCGTCGAGCGGCTGAACGCAGTGGGTGTGCCGTGCGGGCCGATCAATACCATTGGCCAGGCGTTCGAAGATCGACAGGTGAAGTTCCTGCAGATGACCAAAGCTGCGTCGCACCCGGATGCGGGGCCGCTCAACCTCATCCGTACACCGATCAACCTCTCCGCCGCCCCGCAGCCAGCCGCGTTTCACCACGCGGCACCCGACCCCGGACAGCATACCAACGAGATCCTCCGTGAGATGGGTTACGACGAGGCCAGGATCGCCGATCTACGAACCGCAGGAGCCGTTGCATGAAGCTTGCCACTGAGAAGATCCTGGCCGAGGTCGATGGCGGCATCGGCTGGCTCACGTTCAACCAGCCTGAGCGCCGAAACGCGATGTCGATGGAGATGTGGCAGGGTGTGGGCGATGCGATGGAGGCCTTCCGGGCCGATGATGCGGTACGCCTCGTCATCATGCGCGGGGCCGGTGGCAAGGCGTTCGTCTCCGGTGCCGACATTTCCGAGTTCGATGCACACCGCGCGGACGCGGAACAGAAGCGGCAGTACGCCGCCATAACAGCCCGGGGAAACCGGGCCCTCCGGCAGTTCGACAAGCCGCTCCTGGCCATGATCCAGGGCTTCTGCATCGGCGGCGGGCTGGCCGTGGCGCTTACCGCGGATATCCGCATCGCGACGCCCGGCTCGGTCTTCGGCATCCCGGCCGCGAAGCTGGGGCTGGGCTACGAGTACCCGGGGCTTGCAGGGCTCGCGAGACTGGTCGGGCCGTCGGTCGCGCGCGACATCCTGTTCAGCGCCCGGTTCCTCCCGGCGGACGAGGCGCTGTGCGTTGGGCTTATCAACCGGATCGTGCCCGAGGGCCAGCTCGAAGAAGAGACGCGCGAATATGCCGCACTGATCGCTCGCAATGCTCCCCTCACCGTCCGGGCCGCGAAAGCTGCGCTCGATGAATGGGAGAAGGAGCCGGCCTCGCGTGACCTGGCCCGCGTCGACGCCATGGTCAACGCTTGCTTCGACAGCGACGACTACAAGGAAGGCCGGCGCGCCTTTGCGGAAAAGCGCACACCCGAGTTCCACGGGCGATAGGAGTCGCGATGAACACGATCACCATCGGCAACGTCGAGATAACGGCGCTCCAGGACACGCCGGCGCTGATGAACGCGCATTACTTCTTCCCTGACTACGCCGAGCAGATGATGGCGGAGTTCTCGGGCCTCCTCGATGAGCGGGGCCTCTTCACAGTGAGCATCACGTGTTACCTGGTCCGTTCGGCCGGAAAGAGCTACCTCGTCGACACGGGCGTGGGGCCCCGGCGCCGGTCGCAGCTGCCGCGCGGCCACCTCGACGAACGGCTCGCGGAAGCCGGCGTCTCCCCCGGCGATATCGATGTGGTGCTCAACACGCACCTGCACGTGGACCACGTGGGCTGGAACACCGTGGACCGCGAGGATGGCGCCCGAGAAGTGTTCTTTCCGAATGCGCGGTTCTATTTCCAGCAGGTCGAGTGGGACTACTGGATGGCTCCGGAACGGATGAACCAGAAGGGGAACGAGCACCTGGTCGAATGCGTGGAGCCGCTACGGAACACGGGGCGCATCACCTTCGCGGATGGCGAGGTCGCGATAGACGAGAACCTTACGTACGTCTCGGCTCCGGGGCATACACCCGGACATGTCGCCATCGGCATTTACTCGGCCGGCGAGAGGGCGATCATCGCGGGTGACGCGAGCCACCACCCGGTCCATCTGGTTCACCCTGATTGGTCGCCGCACGTCGACTACGACGGCGCGCAATCCGCGCGCTCGCGGGTTGCGCTCTTCGACCGTGCAATCGAAGAGCAGCGCACCTGGATCGCGGGCCATTGGCCGTTTCCGGGTTTCGGCCGCATCCACCGCCTCGAGGGAAAGCGAGTGTTCGCTGCCCTCTAGCCGCTGGAAGTGACCTTGTTGCTACCTCGAACGCGCAGACTGTAGCGTGCGCCCATGCGCCGGGCTCTCGTGGTTGCCATCGCATTCCTGACGCCGGTCTTCATCTCGGAGGGCTGGCTGCCGATGCCTGGGCCCGTCTCGGCCGCCGGGCTGACAATCGAGGTCACGAGCACCGCCGACGCGAATCCCGCTGGAGGCCCGCTCTGCCCGGACGCCACCAGGTGCACGCTGCGCAAAGCAATCGAGACGGTCAACGCAGACGCTACCCTCGACCCTTATACGGTCACTTTTTCCCACGTCGCGTTCTCGAAGGCGGCGCCCGGCACGATCGTCGTGGGTAACGCCGCCCTGCCCTCAATCACGCGGGCGAACGTGACCCTCGACGCCAGCGACGCCGGCGTGCGCATCGTCAGCGGCAGCACCAGCCTGACCACGACCCAAAACGGGCTCGTTCTCGCGGGCGACAGCACGGTAATTCGCGGCCTCGCGATCTCCGGCTTTTCGGCCGCGTGCCTCGTTGTCGCCGGGCAGGGATCCACCGTTGGCGGCGATAGCGCGCTCGGCCAGGGGAACACGATCGGCAGTTGTCCTACGGGCATGGCCGTCCGGGGAGCCAACGTTACGGTGTCCGGCAACGCCGTCGGCTTCACCCCGGTGGGCGACCCGGCGCCGGTCGATGCCGGGATCGCCGTGGCGGCCTCGAACGTGCTCGTCGGGCGCGAGACCGGCCCGTCCGGCCTCGCGAACCGTGTCGGCAATGCTTCCATCGGCATTTACGTTGGCGACGACGTCGCCCCGGCGTTCGTGCTGGTGCGCGTGCTGCGCAATGTTGTTGGCCGGGCGCCGACGGGCGACCCCGCGCCGGTTGCCGTAGCAATCAAGCTCGCCCAGCCATCGACGGGAACCGCGGTCACTGCGAACACCATCGCCAACGCCACAACCGGGATCGCTATCAGCGCGACTACCGGCGGCATTTCGGTCATCAACAACCGTCTCCAGTCGAACACCTTCGAAGCGATCGGCGGCCTCGCGATCGACCTCAACTCCGACGGAGTGGCCAACCCGAACGACGACGGGGACAGCGATCAAGGCGCGAACGGGCTACTGAACTCACCGGTGATCGGGCGCGCGGTCCAGTCGAAGCTGACCGGGAACGCTGGCAGCGGCTGCGTTGGCTGCTCGGTGCAGCTCTACTTCGTCGAGCACAAACCGGGGAGCGCACGCGATTACGCCACCACTCCCTTGCCCGGAGGCACCATCACGGCGGGCGTGGGTGGCGCATTCGCGATGGATAACCCGCCGGTCACTCCGGGTCAGTGGTTGACCGCGACGGTCACGGACGCCGCTGGGAATACCAGCGAGTTCGGCCCGAGCACGAGGGTGGGCGCAGGGGCCGTGCAGTGCGGCAACACGACGCTGGCGACGGGTTGGAACCACGTGGGGTTCTTCGGGCCGGCTACGGTGAGCCTGAGCGAGGTCTTCCCGGCCGATCCGTCCGGCCATGTCACGGCGGTCTACCACCTGGTGGACGGGAGCCTGGGGTTCGATCGCTGGTTTATTGGCAGCTCGATCGGCCGTTCGCTGTTCACGGTGGAGCCGGGTGAGAGCTACTGGATGTATGCCGACGGCCCGGTTTCGCTCGCCGGCGGCTTCTCGCTTTCGTTCCCGCTGCCGGTGCAACTGAAGGCCGGCTGGAACGACTTCGTCTACATCGGCGCATCGGCCGATCTGCGCGACGCGCTGGCCTCGCTCAGCGGGAAATACCGCGACCTCTATCGCTTCGTCCCCGACGCGACGGGCGGCCATTGGGTCGTGCTGGGGGACGACACAACGCCGACGTGGGCCCGCGGACTGAGCAACGTCGAAGCCTGCGCGAGCTACCAACTGTTCCTCGACGAGCCCGTGACACTCGTGCCAATCCAGCCCTGAGCGATGGCGTGTCCGCTATACTCGGCGTTCGCACACCGCTCCCCGGGGAGGCATCGCATGTCCGTCGAGATCCGTCCCTGCGCCGACGAAACCGAGCTTAAGGCCTACGGCGAGATCGTGAGCTACGTCTTCGCCTCCAACGAGGGGATGGACGAAGAGCTGGCCACCACGCAGCCCGACTGGACGATGTGCGCGTTCATCGACGGGAAGATGGGGGCCACTATGGGCACCTTCCCCTTCACCGTGCGCTTGAATGGCGCACCGGTGGCTATGGGCGGCGTCACGGCCGTCGGCACCTTGCCGCAGCATCGCCGTCAGGGCCTCCTCCGCCAGATCATGACGAAGGGGCTCGCCACCTGCCGCGAGCGCAACCAGTCGATCGCCATCCTCTGGGCGAGCATGGGCGCCATCTATCAGCGCTTCGGCTACGGCCTGGCCGCGACGCAGATCCACTATTCGTTCGACCCGCGCTATGCCGGATTCGAGAGCGGACCGGCGCCGCAAGGCACCGTCTCGCTCATGGGGAAGGAGGACGCCTTCCCGCTGCTCAAACAGAACTACATCCGTTACGCGACACCGCGGAACCTGATGATTCACCGCTCGGTCCCGCTCTGGGAAGCAGGCACGCTGCGCCCACCCAAGAAGGACCAGCCCGTGCACGTGGGCGTGTATCACAACGCGGACGGCGAACTTCGCGGCCACGTCGTTTACTGCACGGAGCCGATGGAGCGAGACGCCCCCGGCCCGAACCACCTTCTGTCGGTCCGCGACTTCATCGCGCTCGATATGGACGCCTACCGCGGCCTCTGGGAGTACATCCGGCGGCACGACCTCGTCGGCAAGGTCGAACTGCGGAACAACCTGCCCGAGGACGATCCGGCGCCCGACCTGCTGCTGGAACCGCGCATGCTCAACCGGCGCACCTCGGACGGGGTCTGGTTGCGCGTCGTGGACGTTGAGAAGGCCCTGCCCCAACGGCCGTACGGCGCCCGCGGCGAGTTGACGTTCCGATTCGAAAGCGACGACGTTTGCCCCTGGAACAACGGGACTTACCTGCTCGAAACCGACGGCCAAACGACTGATGTGCGCCGCATGGACCGCGAGCCTGACCTGATCTTTGGGCCCAACGCCCTGGCGACGCTCATCGCGGGGCGCCGGTCGGCCACGCATCTTTTCCGGGCCGGTCTGCTGGAGGCGCCCAACCAGGAGGCGCTGCCGCGCGCCGACGCTATCTTCCGGACGGAGTATGTCCCGCACTGCCCGAACGGGTTCTAGTTCAGGGTGTGCCTGCCACCGCCGGAACACAGGGGCTGTTCCGCATATTCTGTGCGGGAAGTTCATTCCGGAACGGCCCATGCTCGCCGATATCCTTCCCTACCGCGCGCTTGAACGAACGCTCGCCAACGGCCTGCGCGTCATTGCGGTGCCAACCGGGTTCCCGAACCTCGTGTCGCTCCAAATTCCCGTGCAGACCGGCTCGCGCAATGAAGTGGAGCCGGGCAAGTCCGGTTTCGCGCACTTCTTCGAACACATGATGTTCCGCGGCACCCCGCGCTTTCCCAACGAGGCGTACGAAGCGGTCATCACGCGCGCCGGCGCCCGCCAGAACGCCTATACGACCGACGACTACACGAACTACCACATCACCTGCGCCGCCGAAGACCTCGAGACCATCCTCGACCTCGAAGCCGACCGTTTCATGAACCTCGCGTACTCGGAGGGGGATTTCAAGACCGAGGCCCGGGCTGTGCTCGGGGAATACAACAAATCGGCCGCGGACCCGTTGACCAAGCTGCTGGAAGTGCAGCGCGCCCACGCGTTCACCACGCACACCTACAAGCACACGACGATGGGCTTCATCGCAGACATCGAGGACATGCCGAACCAGTTTGAATATTCGAAGACGTTCTTCGAACGCTGGTATCGGCCAGACAACACGACGGTCATCGTCGCCGGTGATATCGACCCGGAGGCGACTTTCGCGCTGGTGGAGAAGTATTGGGGACCATGGGCATCCGCGCCGGCTGCGCGGGTCGTGATTCCTGAGGAGCCGGCGCAGCCGCGGGCGGTCGTGGTCCACCATCATTGGGGTTCGCCGACGCTTCCGTGGATGTCCGTGGGCTTCCACGGTCCTGCGTTTTCGGAATCGGAGCAGGAGTTCGCCGCGCTTGACGTCCTACTCGACCTCTCGTTCGGCGAAACGTCCGAGCTTTACCGGCGTTTGGTCGAGCAAGAGCAGATTGTCGACGAATTCTTCCCCTACCTCCCGTCGTCCGCGGACCCCGGGCTCGCGACGATATTCGCGCGCGTGAAGAAGCTCGGCGACCTGGCCAGCGTTCGCAACAGCGTGATAGAGGTCCTCGCCGCAGCACGTGACGTACCGGTGACACCTGAGCGGCTCGAAGAAGCGAAGTCGCACGCCCGCTACTCGTTCGTGCGGACCCTCGACAACTCGGAGTCGATCGCTGCCACACTGGCGCGCTACGTCCGCCACCGGCGTTCGTACGAGACCCTGAACGCCCTCTTTCGCGTCTACGACAGCCTGACCCCTGCCGACCTCCAGGCCGCTGCCCGCCGGTTCATCCAGGACGACAACCTGGTGGTGACCACGTTGACGCACGAGCACCTCGGCGAAGACCTGGGCGCGCGCCCCTCGTTGGCCTCGTTCGCCGCCAGACCCGCGGCCTCCCCACCCCCCATCCTCGTCCAGGCAAGCGAATCGCCGCTTCTGCGCTTCAAGTTCGTGTTCAACGGTGGTTCGGCATACGACCCACGGGGCAAGGAGGGCCTTGCGTCACTCGCGGCCGCGATGGTCGCGGATGCCGGCAGCGCAACACATCGCATCGACGAGATCAACCGCGCCCTCTTCCCCATGGCCGGCAGCTTCGAGTCGCAGGTCGACAAGGAAATGACAACCTTCACCGGCGTCATCCACAAAGACCAGGCAATGAAATTCGCTGAAATCGTCCTGTCGCAACTCGTCACGCCCGGTTACCGCCAGGACGACTTCAGCCGGTTGAAAGAATCCCAGCTCAATGCGCTCGTACAGGACCTACGGGCGAACAACGAAGAGGCGCTCGGCAAGGAGCGGCTCCAGGCGAACCTTTTCGCCGGGACGCGCTACGCACATCCACCGGTCGGCACGGTCGCCGGCATTGGGGCGATCACGCTCGACGATGTCAGACGCTTCGCTGCCACCCATTATGTCTCGTTGAACCTTTCCGCTGGCGCCGCTGGTGCGCTGCCCGAGGACTTCATCGGAGCTGTTGGAATCGCGCTTGGCCAGCTTCCGCGAGGCACTCCCGCAACCCCACCCTCCGTAGTCGCACATCAGCCCAGGGGCGTCTCGATCGAGATCGTCCAGAAGGACACCCGGTCCGTGGCGATTTCGCTCGGCCACCCAATCGAAGTCACGCGCAGCCACCCGGACTTTGTCGCTCTCTGGCTGGCGAGGACGTGGCTGGGTGAGCACCGCGCCTCGAACGGGCGCCTCTACCAGCGCATCCGCGAGATCCGGGGCGTGAACTACGGCGCCTACGCGTATATCGAAGCCTTCCCCAGCGGGATGTACCAGTTCTTTCCCGACCCGAATCGCGCCCGTCATCACCAGCTCTTCGAGATCTGGATCCGCCCGGTGCGGCCGGAACAGGCGGTCATCGCGCTCAAGATCGCTCTGCACGAACTCGAACGGCTGGTCGTGGACGGACTTTCGGAGGAGGACTTCGAACAGACGCGCGAGTACCTCCGCAAGAACGTCTTCGTGATGACGAAGACGCAGGATCAGCAACTCGGTTACGCGCTCGACAGCCAGTGGCACGGCATCGGGGAGTTCACTGGGTTCATGCGCGACGGCCTGGCGGCTCTCACCGCAGATGCGGTCAATGCCGCAATCCGGCGCCACCTCAGCTACGAGGACCTGGCCGTGGTGATGATCGCGGGCGACGCGCAGGCGCTGCGCGACGAACTGCTCGCGGGAGGCTTCAGCCCGATTAGCTACGACGGCGAGAAGCCGGGAGAGCTCCTGGCCGAGGACCAGCTGATCGGAGCCCGTCAGCTAAACCTCACCGAGGAGTCGATCGAGGTCACGCCCGTTGAGGCTGTCTTCGCGGACTGACTCAGGCCAGTTGCGCCGCCAGTGCCTCGGGCGATGAAACTGGCAACTGGCAGACCATGTCTTCGCAGACGAACGCGCGCACTGTGTCCGTGGCCTCGCGGCCTTCGAAAAGTGGGAGGCCTGTACCGAAGGCCGATGGGGCGACCAGGAGCCACGGCCGGTAGAGCCGCCCGACCTCCCGTTCGAGCGGCGCACGGCCGGCATCCGGGCCAACGATAGCCACCTCCCGGTGCTGCGCGAGCACGAATTCGATCGCCTGCCAGACCGTGCCGAAGCCGGTGGCGGCCGCGAGAAGGTGGTCATGCACCTGCCTGGCGACTTCGCCGGCGACGGCTTCCCACTCGACACGCCCGTAGTACCGGCCGAGCCACTGCGCGAGCAAGGCAACCGCGCCGTTGCCGCTAGGCGTGGCGGCATCGAAGAACGACTTCTGCCGGAGCAGGAGCTGCTCGCCTGTGGCGGAGGTTTCGAAGAAGCCGCCACCCTCGTCATCGTGAAACTCGGTCAGCACCACTTCCAGGAGGGTGCGAGCCCACTCAAGCCGGGCCAGGTCGCCCGTGAGCTTGTAGAGCTCGACAAGGCCAAGGCCGTAGTAGGCGTAGTCCTCCAACATGCCCGCGACCTT
>JBGOVF010000165.1:0-6034 GCA_041477975.1 Tepidiformaceae bacterium | reverse complement strand
GCAAACGAGCAGGACGCGCAGGGCAACCTGATCAACGCTCTGCAGACGAAGGATCCCGTGCCGGGCAACAGCCTCAAGCTCGCGATCGATGCCGACCTCCAGAAGTATGTGGCCGAACTGCTCCAGGACTCGCTTGACGGGACGAACGGGTCGTACGGGCCAGCCTCGGTGGCTGCGGCGGTCGTAATGAGCCCGAAAACGGGCGAAGTGTACTCGATGGTCTCAATCCCCTCGTACGACAACAACATCTTCGCCCAGCCTGATGCGCGGTCGAACGAACTCTCCGCCCTCTATCACGACAACCGCCACCCGTTCTTGAACCAGGCGCTCACCTCCGCCGCCCCAGGGTCAACCTTCAAGATTGTCACGGCCACGGCCGGCCTCGAAACAGGCAACGTCACGCCCAACACCACGCGCTGCGTAAATAGCAAAGTTCTTGAGATCAAAGGCGAAACCGGCCAGATCTTCGACTTCCTTGACTGGCGCGAACAAGGCTGCATCGACCTCCGCCACGGGATCGCATACTCATCCAACATCTATATGTACATGACCGCGGGCGGCATCGCCCAGGAAGGCATCCCCGGCCTTGGCGGTTACGACCTCGAGAAGTCTGGCGTCATCCTGGCGAACTGGGCGCGCAAATACGGCTTTGGCGCGCCTACGGGCATCGACCTGTTTAACGAAGCGGCGGGCCGCGTCCCCGATCCGGGTTGGAAGCGGCGCAACTACGCCGACCCGCCCTACACCGAAACCGACCGCCAGTGGTACCTGAGCGATGTCTACTTCACGGCGATCGGCCAGCAGGACGTGCTCGCCACGCCGATGCAGATAGCGCGAATGACGGCGGCGGTGGCCAACGGCGGGAAGCTCGTGACGCCGCACGTGGTGGACGAGGTTATCGGACCCGACGGCAAGACGATCCGCACGATCAAGACTGCGCTCAAGGATGTCGGCGTCTCAGCCGCAAACATCCAGGTTGTGAAGGAAGGAATGCACCTCTCGGTTACCGATTCGGCCGGCGCCGGCATCCGCGCGTACACGCCGGGTATCGATATCGCCGGCAAGACCGGCACGGCCGAGTTCTACCTCCCTGACGGCACGAAGAGCCAGCACGCCTGGTTCACGGGCTTCGCACCCTACAACGACCCCGATGTCGTCGTCACCGTCTACTTCGATATTGGCGTTGGCGGCGACAAGGCCGCGCCCGTCGCCAGCAAGATCTTCAAGTACTTCATGGGCAACGTGAAAACCAAATGAGCAGCCTCGCGTATGACCGGCAGGGCACCTGGCGCGGCTGGGATCGCTTCGACTACGTGCTGACGCTCGCCGCCCTGGCGCTCGTGGGCCTTGGCCTCGCGCTCATCTACAGCGGTTCCATCCGTTCCTACACCGGGCCCGTCGCGAGCTTTTCGAATCCCGTCGCGAAACAGGTCATTTTCGCGTTCGTCGGCATCGTCGCGATGCTCCTGGTCTCAAAGCTCGACTATCACTACCTCACGCACTATTCATGGGTCTTCTATATCACGGGCCTGGTCTCGCTGGTCGCCGTCCTGGTGGTCGGCGATGCGGCCGGCGGTTCAACGCGTTGGTTCGACCTTGGGCCAATCCAGCTCCAGCCTTCGGAGTTCGCAAAGCTCGCGACGATCCTCACTCTCTCGCGCTTCTTCAGCGAACACGGCGGCGATGCCAAGGACCTGCGGACACTGTTGATCTCGCTGCTCATCGTCGCCCCGATGATGGGCCTGGTGTTCATTGAGCCAGACCTGGGGACGAGCCTTGTGTTCGCCGCAATCTGGCTCGGAGTCGTGGTCGTGGCGGGTGTCAGCCGTAGCCACCTCCTGATCATGGGCGCACTTTTCGTGGCTCTCCTCCCGTTCATCTGGACGTTCGCCATCGCCGATTACCAGGTCGAGCGCGTCTCGGTCCTCGTCGATTCGCAGCAGGACCCACTTGGGGCCTCGTATAACGTCAACCAGTCGAAGATCGCCGTGGGCTCGGGACAGATCACCGGGAAGGGGCTGACCCACGGCCAACAGACACAGCTCCGCTACCTGAAGGTGCCGACCAAGGACTTCATCTTTAGCGTGCTTGGCGAAGAGCTCGGGTTCGTCGGCGCGATGTTCCTCTTCGGGCTCTTCATCCTGCTGCTCATGCGCGGCATCCGCGCCGCCCAGATCGCTGGCGACACCGCCGGGCAGCTCGTCGCCGTGGGCATCGTCATGCTTATCCTCATGCAGACGTTCATCAACGTCGCCGTGAACCTGAGCATTTTCCCGGTGACTGGCATCCCGCTTCCGTTTGTGAGCCAGGGCGGCAGCTCGCTTGTCAGCCTCTTCATCGCACTCGGCATCCTGCAAAGCGTCGTCATGCGCCACCGCGCTTACCGCCAAACCTAGGCGATTTCCGATTCGCGATTTCCGATTTCCGATTGGGGCCGGTCGCCACGTGGCGCGGTAGTCCGAACCGGGCCGAGCAACACGTCGATCGCCTCCCGAACCGTCCTCACGGGCACAACCTCGATCCCCTCCACCGCATGCGTCCCAGCCGGCACGAGACACCGCCGGAAGCCCAGCCGTGCAAGTTCGATCAGCCGGCGCTGCATCTGCTGCACCGGCCGTATCGCCCCTGAGAGCGCCACCTCGCCCACCAAGGCGGTGCCCGCGTCCAACGGCTGATCCGCCACAGCCGAGGCAAGCGCCGCGACAACCGCAAGATCCGCCGCCGGATCCCGTAGCCGCAGCCCGCCCGAAACCGTCGCCACCACGTCCACGTTCGCCGTGCCCAACCCGCCCCGTCGCGCCAGCACGGCGAGTAACAGGTGCAGCCGCGCCGTTTCGAGCCCGGAGGCGATTCGCCGCGGCGCCGCCAGGTTCGATTGCACCGCCAGCGCCTGCACCTCGATCGCCAGCGGCCGCGAACCCTCCATGACCGCCGTCACCGCACACCCCGACGCGCCCGAATCGCGCGCCGCGAGGAACGCCGCTGACGGGTTCTCCACGCTCCGCAGCCCTTCGCCAGTCATCTCGAAGACGCCAACTTCGTCCGTCGCGCCGAACCGGTTCTTCACCGCCCGGAGCACGCGCAGCGCCCCGCCCTCGGCGCCCTCGAAATACAGCACCGCATCGACCAGGTGCTCGAGCAGCCGCGGCCCGGCGATCTCCCCGCCCTTCGTTACGTGGCCGGTGACGATGGTTGCGATGTCCGTGGACTTCGCCCAACCCACGAGGCGTGCGCCGGCTTCGGCCAGCTGCGCGGGCCCACCCGCGCGTGTGTCCAGCCCTTCGATGTAGACAGACTGAATTGAGTCGATGACCACCACGCCGGCGCCGGCGCCCTCCGCGGCCGCAAGCGCGGAATCCAGGTTCGTCTCGGGGATGAGTATGATTCCGTCACCGGGCACACCAAGGCGCGTCGCCCGCAGCCGCACCTGCCGAGGCGACTCTTCGCCGCACACGTACGCCACCGTGGTGCCCTTGGCCGCGATCCGGGCCGCGGCCTGCAGCATCAGCGTCGACTTGCCGATGCCCGGGTCGCCACCCACGAGCACCAGCGAACCCGGAACCAGCCCGCCCCCGAGAACGCGGTCCAGTTCCGGGATCTCCGTCGCCAGCCGCGAGCCGGGCTCATCCGCCACATCTGTGAGGGCGATCGTCCTCCCGGGCAGCGCTGCCCGGACGCTTCGCAGGCTGCCCGCCGCTTGCCGGCCCGCGGTCTCGAACTGCTCGAGCGAATTCCATGCCTCGCACGAACCACACCGCCCCACGTACGCGACCGTCTCCCACCCACAAGAAGCACACCGGTAACCACGCTGCGTCCGCGCCATTCGCAGGAGTCTACAGGAAGCTCCGGCGTCTCCCGTCGCGGTGAACAATGGCCAATGGCTAACGGCTAATTGGCCTCAGTCGCTCGCTCGAGGAACGGCTTCACAGCCGCGGCGAGCGCGCGGTGCTCGGGTCGCTGCAACTGCGCGTCAGCAGCCAGCACCCGCGTGGCCATCGACCGCGCCTGCAGCAGCAGATCACGGTCGGTCAGGCGGGCGACGCGCAACATCGTGTTCACGCCGCTCTGCAGCTTGCCCCACGTCTCGCCTTCGCCGCGCATCCGCAGGTCCACCTCGGCCAGCTTGAATCCGTCTGTTGTCTCAACCATTGCCTCCAGGCGGTCGGTCGCTTCCGGGCCCGGGTCTTCTTCGGTGCTGAAGAGGAGGCAGTAGCTTTGCATTGCCGAGCGGCCGACGCGGCCCCGGAACTGGTGGAGCTGGCTCAGCCCGAATCGCTCCGCGCCTTCGATCACGATCACCGTTGCGTTCGAGATGTCGATCCCCACCTCGATCACGCTCGTCGAGACGAGCACGTCGGCCTCGCGCCGCGCGATCCGGCCCATCACTTCGTCTTTCTGCTTCGCCGGCATGCGCCCATGCAGCAGTTCCAGCCGGTAGCCACGGAGCGGGCCATTCCGCAACCGCTCGAACTCTTCTTCGGCGGACCGCACATCCAGCGTTTCCGATTCGTCGACCAGCGGGCAAATGACGAACGCCTGCTCTCCCTCATCCAGCCGCTTGCGCAGGAACGTGTAGGCGTCGTCGCGCTCGTGGGGCTGGTACCAGCGTGTCTTTACGGGCTGGCGGCCAGGCGGCATCTCGTCGATCGTCGAGACTTCGAGGTCGCCGTACACGGTCAACGCCAGCGTCCGGGGGATGGGCGTCGCGGTCATCACAAGCAAATGCGGGTTCATCCCTTTCTGCCGCAACTTCGCCCGCTGTAATACCCCGAAGCGGTGCTGCTCATCCACCACCGCCAGCGCGAGCCGGGGGATTTCCACACCCGACTCCAGCAACGCGTGCGTCCCGATGATGATGTCGGCCCCATCGTTCGCGGCGTCGCTCCGCACCTGGGCCTTTTGCGAAGCGGTCAGCGAGCCGGTAAGCAGCAACGCCCGCAACGGCCGGCCAAGCCACTCCGGCGCGAACATCCCCGAGAGGGCCGTGAGTTCATCTCCGCCTAACAGCTTCGAAAGCGACCGGTAGTGCTGTTCCGCGAGGATCTCCGTCGGCGCCATCAGCGCCGCCTGGTACCCCGACCGCACCGCCGCGAGCATCGCCGAGAAGGCGATGACGGTCTTGCCGCTTCCGACATCGCCCTGCAGCAGTCGCAGCATCGGGTGCGGCCCTTCGAGGTCGCGTTCAATCTCCGCCAGCGTGCGCTGTTGGGCGCGCGTGAGCGGGAATGGCAGCGACTTGATGAAGTTCGCCCTCTCCGCGGCGAGCGATAGCGAAGGGGCCTTCTCGCCCTGCTGCCACTCGGCCCGGCGCATCAATACCGCTACCTGGATCGACAGGAACTCACCGACCGCCAGCCGTTGCCTCGCGACCTCCGCCGCCGCCATCGACTCCGGGTAGTGGTAGCTCAGGATGGCGGCAGCGATTGGCGGAAGTTGCTCGCTTTCGCGCAGCCAGGCGGGGACCGGGTCTGGCACGCGCGTCGCCAGCGCATCGACCGCCGCCTTCACCGCTCTCCGAATCGTGCGCTGCCCGAGGCCCTGAGTGGCGGGATATACCGGCTGCAGCCCGGGCCGGTGCGCCTCATCCGGGTCGAGCAGTTCGAACTCCGGATTCTCCATCTGGAGGCGGCCACGGTAGTTCCGCACCCGCCCCGAAAGCACCACTTGCGACCCTTCCGGCAGGCCGCGCACAACGTACGGCATGTTCCACCAGATCGCCTTCAGCATGCCGCTGGGGTCGCTCACCACCGCCTGCGCGCTTCGAACTCGCCGCCCAAACCGCACCTCGGCCATCGAAAACACCGTCCCGATCACGGTTTGCGGTGTGCTGGCCGGCTGGAGCTCGCTGATCTTCCGCATGTCCGTGAAGTCGTTGAATCGCCGAGGGAAGAGGAACACGGCATCGCCGGCCGTGGCAACGCCGACCTTCTCCAGCCGCTCCGCCGCCGCCTTACCGATGCCGGGCAAGTGCGTGACCGGCGAGGCGGGCTCGAGACTGTGGCTCCCGTGAGACGCGCCTTCTGAATCCGCGCCG
>JBGOVF010000204.1:0-5207 GCA_041477975.1 Tepidiformaceae bacterium | reverse complement strand
CTGGTGGTCGACGGCGTGGGCGAGGGCATCGATGCCGGCGTTGTCGCCAGCCTGTTGGCGCACCGACTCGGCCATCAGGTCCAACTGCAGCGCCGAACGGTGGGGGTCCACGTCGTGCCCGCCAACGCCGGCGACCATCATCGCGGCGCCGAAAAGATCTACGTCGGAATCCGCTCCAGCGATGGCGGCGGAGAATTCGTGATATTTCTCACTATTCACTGTTCCAGTATACGAAAGCAGAGGTCGAAGCGTTTGGAATAGCCTGAATACTCGTTGCCCACGATCGGAGCCCTCCGTATGGTTCGTCCCGGTGACACGAGCTGCGAACTACCGTGTGGGCGAGATCGAAGTCGCCGTGATCTCCGACGGCGTGATGCGGCTGGACGGTGGCGCGGTCATGGGCTTGATTCCCCGCGTGTTGTGGGAGCCGATCATCGGGCGGGAGAACATCGACGATGAGTACCGCATCCCTCTCGGGTTGAATTGCATGGTGGTCCGAAGCGCGGGCCAGGTGCTGGTGGTGGATACCGGCCTTGGGAACAAACTCTCAGGCGCGGTGCGCGAGCGGAGCTACCCGGGCGACTACGGGCACCTGCTGGAGGAGCTCTGGGCCATCGGACTCGGGCCGGAGCACGTAACGGCCGTCGCGAACACGCACCTGCACGCCGACCACTGCGGCTGGAACACTGTACGAGAGGCGGACGGCCGCCTCCGGCCGACGTTTCCGAACGCGCGCTACTTCGTGCAGGCGGGGGAGTATGAGACGGCCACTCACCCGAATGAACGGACGCGTGGGACGTATTTCGCCGAGAACTTCGTGCCGTTGATGGAGGCCGGGCAGCTCGAACTCGTGACCGGGGAACGGCAGATTATCCCTGGCGTGCACTTCTGGCCCACTCCCGGACACACGCTGGACCATGCTTCCATCGCGATTGCCTCTGGCACGGAGAGCGCGATCTACACAGGAGACCTGGTGCACCACGCAGTGCAGGTGGAACGCCCGGCATGGATTGCGGCATTCGATGTGCTGCCGCTCATGAGCCTGGAATCGAAGAAGGCGCTGGCCGAACGGGCGCTGCGCGAGAGAGCGCTGCTCATTTGCGTACACAACGCCTTCCCGGGGGTGGGCCGCTTGACTGAGCGCGAAGGCCGGCGGACGTTCGTCCCGGAATGAGACAGACTCCGCGATCGCTGTTTCACCTTGGGCTGCGTGACTTGCATTCCGCCGCCGGCGCGCGGTTCGAAGGGCGCGACGGCTGGATGGTGCCCGCTGACTATGGCGACCCGCAGGGGGAGTACGCCGCGCTGCGTGAGGCGGCGGTCGCCTTCGATCGGTCGCAGCGCAGCCGGCTACTGGTGACCGGGACGGACGCGGCGGTGGTGCTCGGCCGGGTCTTCGAAGGGCGCCCCGACGAGCTGGATGAGGGCCGCGCCATGCGCGCGGTGGCGCTCGACGGGCAGGGCAACATCCGCGACCTCGCGCTCGTGGCGCGGACGGGCGGGATCGCTTACCTGGTCACCGGCGAGTCCGGCCAACGGGCGGAGACGCTCGGCCGGCTACGCGACGCCGCGGAGACCGACTTCGATGTGCGCATCGACGACCGAACCGAGACGACCTGCCTGGTGGGCCTGGCAGGACCGGCTGCCGCGGCAATCGCGCGCGCCCACCTTTCGGACGGGTTGCCGGCACGGTTGCCGTTGCTCGGGAGCGTGACGTTCGAGTTCCATGGCTTCCGGGCGATGGCGACGCGGACGAGCGACGCGGGCGAAGACGGGTTCGAACTGATGCTGGCGCCGGCCGTGGCGCAGCATGTGCTGCAGACGTTGCAGAAGGCAGGCGTGCGGCTCGCGGGCGCGACCGTCCTCGAGATGGCGCGAGTGGAGAGTTGCATCCCGGCGTTCGCTCCGGATCTGGAGGAGGGGCTTTCTCCGGCGGAGGCGGACCTCGATGCCCTGCTCGGGATTCGCGGCGGGCGCGAGGGACGCATCCTCTCCGCGCTGTTCATCGAGGGAGACGAACCAGCGGACGTGGGAACCGAGATCGTGGACGGGACTCAGGCGGCCGGCTTGCTTCGGTCGTGCGTGCGCTCATACGGATTGAATGCGACCATCGGCCTTGGCATCATCGACACGCAACGAGCCCAACCCGGCCGCCAGTTCAGAATCGGCGCCAGCACGGCGACCGTGGTTGCGAAGCCCTTTTATCGACGGAGGTCGTAACAATGGCATACCCCGACATTGGCAACATGAACATCTATATCGCGCCGCCACCGGGCGAGCGCGAACTGAACCTCGGTGACCAGTGGCGCGGACGCTGGCTGGATGCGAGCGAGCTTCCGGAGCACGCCCCGGTGGTGTACGCATACGCAATCGTGTGTGCCGGAGATAAGGGTTATGTCACCCGGCGAAAAGGAGAATCGGTGTGGGGGGCGCTGGAGGGCGCCACGGGGGGGCTTTCGAGCAGGGAGTTCCTGAAGAAGGCCGCGATGGAGCAGATGGGGGCCACGGTTGGGCGGATCGAACTTATCGGCTACCTGGAGTGCCGCGCTACGAGCCACAACCCGGACTACAAGCCGGGCGCGATGACCGTGCGGCCGCTGTACGTGGTTTCGGCGAAGAAGGTTTCGGACATCCCGGATGGTTCCGGATACGAACGGCGGCGGCTGCCCATGAACGAGTTCTCGCGGGCCATACGCGGCCGCTACCGCGAGATGGACGACTACATGGAGAAGGCGCTGGACCGCTACATGATCCTGCATGCCAGGGGCGAAATGTAGGCGTCAGCGGCCGCTGTAGACCCGGTCGAGGAGTTCGAAAATCGCCGCGTCATAATCCTTGAGCCAGGCTCTGTCGTAGTGGCCGCCTTCATCGGCGTGAAAGAAGTAGGCCTGCGTGGCTTCGGCGAAGTACTCGTTGGCGTTCGTGGCGGCGTACTGGCCGCGGTACTTCCCGGCGTTGAGGGCGTCCTGGTAGAACTGGCGGATGTCGAAGTAGTCGGCGGGCGGGACCGCCCAGCCCTGCACGAGGTGGCCGACCTCGTGGTAAAGGATGTTCAGGCCGGCACAGGGCCCGCGTTTGTCGCCGAGGAGGTCGAGTTCGTTGACGGTGGCAACGGGATAGTCTGCGCGATCGGCGACGCCGCACACATGGCTGTAGAAGGCATCGTTCGTGGCATTGGAAAGGCAGCCGAACTCGGGGAGATCGAGGACGCCCTGGGTGCTATCGGCGACGATGACGTACGCGCCGTCGGACGCGAGTTCGTCGGCGACGTGATTCCCGCGAAACATGGTCTCCACCGTCTTGCGGGCGATGTCCATTGCGGCGTCGTCAACCTCGGCGTCGCCGACGATCGTGAGGCCGGCGACGGTGATCTGCTTGGTGTAGACGGCCGAAAACGTGCGCGGCGCCGAAGGATCCGGAACGTGCAGCAGTCCCTGGCAGACGGAGCTTTGCGGATCCAGGTGCGCGGCTGCTCGAGGCGTGGCCCGGGAGGCAGCGACGGTCGCGAGCCCGTCGATGGTCGCCGGCGCCCGGTCGCTGGAATCGCGCAGGAGTAGCGCCATTGCGACGAGGCCGCCCGCGACAGCGAGGGCAAGAACCGGCAGGGCAAAGGCCACGCGTCGCACGGATTCAAGCTTCGAGGGCAGCGTGGAAGCCGTAAAGCTCGCGCCTTAACCCGGTGTTTAGGGCTTAATCTGCCAGCGCACGTTGACATCGACGGAGACGGTGTTGGTACCGGGCTGGATCGGCGTCGACGTATCGAGTGCGCCTGTAGCAGCGGCAGCTCGGGACGCCTCCGGAGGGAACACAGAACCCTGTGACTCGGCGATCGTCAACGGGTCGCCGAGTTCGACGCCGCCCAGCTTCGCCAACTGGTCGGCTTTGGCCTTCGCATCCTTCATCGCCGCTTCGCGCGCCTGCTGGATGGGCTTTTCGTCGTCGTCAACCACGAAGCTGATGCCCTGGAGGCGCACGTCATTTCCGCCGGCCGCCGCGGCGTCGTCCACCACTTTGCTAACGTTATCGAGCTTGCGGACTTTCACGGTGACCTGGTTCGTCACCTGGTAGCCCGTGATGCGAGGCTCCGTCCCGTTCTTGTAGTCGAACACCGGCTGGATAGAGAGCCCGGTGGTCCGGATGTCTTTCTCGTCGACGCCGTTCTTCTTGACGGAGCTGATCACGGCATCCGCTGCCTTCGCCGCTCGCTCGCGAGCATCGGCGACGGTGGTCGCGGTGACCTGCACCCCAACCGTGAAAACGGCGGTATCAGGAGGGACCTGCACCTCGCCGTGCCCGCTGACGGTGATGCCGCCGGTGTCGGCGCCCGGAGCGTTCACGGTCGTGCCGCCGTCGCTGCAGGCGACCCCGAACAGGAACCCCGCGATGGCTGTGAAGAGTAGAGCAGACCGCATTCAAGCCCTCCGGCGACGCAGGTAGAGTCCCAGCGTACCGATGGCGCCAACCCCCGCCACGGCCGCCAGGGCCAGTTCGATGGTCCGAAGGTCCCGTTCCTCGTGCGATTCGGCGGAGCGCTGCGCGAGCGGGCCGGGCGCGGACCCCCCGCCAACGCTTTTCGCGGCATTGTCGGAGATGGCGTCCCCCGCCACGGCCGGGGTGGATGCGAACTTATCTGGCGCCGCGGTGACGAGCGTTGGCGTTGCGAAACCCGATGCGGATACGCCGCCGGTGCCGGGCGGCACGAAGGCCGGTGATGCGGCGGCAGCGACGGGACTTCCAGCGGCGGTTGCCGCTGACGCGGCGCCTGCTCCCTGGAGCGGAACGGCCCTGTCATCGGCGCTTTCGCGCGGAGCGGAGGCGGCAGAGTTCGACGCGTTGCCGTTCGAGGAGCGACCCAGATCCACCACGGCCACCGCCACCAGCGCAACGATGGCGAAGCCTGTCGCGAACCGGGCCACGCGGAACGCGCCCGGCGCGGGGCGCGGGGGGGCGGGTCGCACGGGAGCAGCGACCATGTCGGGAGTGAGGCGGAAGGAACGCGGCGCGGGCACCTGGGGGACCTCGGCGAGGATTGACTTTAGCGCCCGCGTTTGTTCGAGCCGTGCGCTGCAATCCGGACAGCCAGGGAGGTGCGCCTCGAAGCGGGACGTCTCGGCAGCCCCAAGTTCGCCGTCGGCATAGGCGTCGAGTTGTTCGCGCCAGTGGGCGTGGGGTCGCAGGAATCGGGGGGCGCGCATGCGTTTCACCTT
>JBGOVF010000083.1:0-8225 GCA_041477975.1 Tepidiformaceae bacterium | reverse complement strand
GGCGAAGATCGCCCGCAGGTGTTGCTCCGCCTGGCGCAGGTCGTGGTTGAGCTGAACACCGCGGATCGTCGTTGCCGCCTGCGAAACCAGGGCGGAGAGGAACTGGACCTCCTCGTCATCGAATGGATGGGGAGTAGACGACGAGAAGAAGATGGAGCCGATCAACTGCTCGCCAAGGAGGATCGGGAAGGTGGCGACCGAGAGGATGTGGGCCCGCTCCCAGAAGCGCAGCAGCTCCTGGTCGCTTTCGCTCCGTACGGGCATCTGGGAGACGTCCGGAATCAGCTCGGGCTGGCGCGAAACGGCCATCCGCCGCCCCACGGCGAGCGTCTGCCTGTTGCGCGACGGGTCCCGCCCTGAATAGACGTGCGCGAGTGACGTTTCGGAATGGCGTGCCATGTTCTGCGCCGTCGCCACCACGCCGGCGAAGTCGCTGTCGAAGAGGTTGATGTTTACCCAGTCGATGCCCGAGGCCTTGGCGATCGCCGTCGCCAGCGATTCGAGCACGGAATCGAGCGCTTTCTCTTCGCTGAACGCCCCGGCGACGTCGGCCAGCGCGCCCAGCTGCTTCTTCTGGCGTTCGTGCCGCTCGGCATCGAGGACGTTCCCTACCAGGTACGAAAGCATCGGCCGGATGCTGGCCACAAGTTCCAGCGCCTCCGCCGTCAGGCCCTGCGGCCAGGAGCCCCGGATAACGAGGACCTCGGAGTTGCTTTCGCTCCCCGGGAGGATCGAGGCGACGTGCGTTGCGGGCCGCCCCGGGCGGGCCACCGCGCCGTCTTCGTGCACGAAACCGTTGGTCACGGTGAAGGTGCCGGCTTGCGCTTCCGGCCGTGTGGCCAGCGCCCGCCAGACCATCCAGTAGCCGCGCTGCTTAATTTCGTAGGCGGAAGGCTCGTCGCTGCTGCCCATGCGCACGAAATGGGGGTCGCCGGCGCGGATCACGTACGCCTCTTCCGCGTCGAGCAGCGCTCGCACGAGCGCGCACGCCCGGACCACGTCGGCCTCGCTGGCACGGTCGGCGGGGGTCATCGCGATGGACGACAGTTCGGCGAGCTGCTGAAGCACACGATCCTCCGGCGCGCCGGGGCAGGTAGGCCCGCCCGCGGCTTACTACCCAAGGTATCGGGTGATTTAGCGGCGTCTTAAGCCGTATTCGTAAGGGTTTTCCCGATCCGCCGCGCAGCCGAAGGGCTCTCTACGCCCGGTCCGCCGCCGCCGCGGGCGGCTGTTGCTTCACCACCAGCACGCGGTCTACGCGCCGCCCATCCATCGCCATCACCCGGAACTGGTAGCCGGGGACCTCCACGCGGTCCCCGACCCGGGGAATACGCCCGAGGCGGGCCATCATGAAGCCGCCCACGGTGTCGAAGTCCTCGTCCGCGAGCTCCGCGTTGGTCGCGTCTTCCACGTCGGCGATGAGCGCCAGCCCGCTCACGAGCAGGTTCCCCGCCGCCAGGGGGCGCACGGCCTCTCCCGCCTCCCGCCCGCCGCCGAGCCAGCGCCCGAGCAGCCGGTAGAGCACTTCGTCCGCGGTCAGGATGCCGCTCGTGCCGCCATGCTCATCGACGAGGATGACAATCTGCACCTGGCGCGCGCGCATCGCTTGCACGGCCACCTCCACGCTCACCGATTCGGGCACGGCCACGGCCGGCCGCGTCAAGGGGCGCCATTCGCTCCCACCCGTGCGGAGAAGCGCGATCAGGTCTTTCGCGTCCAGGATCCCGAGGATGTGGTCCAGGTCCTCTTCGTAGACCGGGTAACGCGTGTGCTGGTGACGCTCGACCAGCGCCAGCACCTGATCGAGCGTGTCCTCCGCGTCGATGGCAACGACTTCCGTGCGCGGCACCATGATCTGGTCTGCCTGGATCGCGCTGAATTCGAGCGCCCGGCGGGCCAGCATCAGCTCCGAGGTGGAGAGCAGCCCGGCGCGAGCGCTCGCCTCGATCACCAGCTCGAGCTCCTCGGTGTCGAGCGTCTCCTGCGCTTCGCTCTGCGCTCGAATCCCGAAGGGCCGCACGACGATCCGGCCGCCCCGGTTCAGCGCCCAGACAAAGGGCCGGAAGATGCGCGAAAAGACAGCGACCGGCGGCGCAACCCAGAGCGCGACCCGCTCCGCCCTTTGCAGGGCGATCGATTTCGGCGCCAGTTCGGCAAAGATGATGACGAGCGCCGTCACAAGAGCGAAGGCGAAGGCCACGGAAGCGACGTGCGCCACGCCCTCGGGCGCGAAGCCGAGGATGGCGCCAAGCGGCGGTTCGATCACGCCCGCGAGGACCGGTTCGCCCAGCCAGCCGAGCGCCAACCCGGACATCGTCATCCCCAGCTGGGTCGCGGCGATCGTGCGGTCCAGGTGCTGGAGCGCCGCCAGCAACAGCCGCGCGCGTGATTGCCCGCCCGAGGCGAGCTGCTCCACACGCGTGCGGCGCACACCGACGAACGCGAACTCTGCCGCCACGAACAAGGCGTTCAAGAGAATGAGGACGGCCAGCGCCACCAGCCCGATGACGAGGACCCAGCGGTCGGACACACCAGCATGATAGGGCGCAGACCGAAGAGCGCAGAGCGCAAGCACGAACGCCGGCCGTCCATATCAGTACCCGAGCGTCAGCGAGCGGGCGACGATTCACCGCCGGGGACGCCCTCGCCCCCGCGCCGCCCCGCCGATGCTATATTCGCGGTCGTGCTCAGCCCTTACCGCGTCCTCGACCTGACCGACAATCGCGCCGCCCTCGGCCCCATGCTCCTTGCCGACCTGGGCGCCGATGTGGTGAAGGTCGAACCGCGCGGCGGCTCATCCGCCCGCCGCGATGCCCCGCTTGCGCCGGACATGGACGATTCGATGGCGAGCCTCGCCTTCCACGCCTACAACCGCAACAAGCGCTCAGTCGAAATCGACCTCGATTCAGCCGCCGGGCGCGAAGCGTTCCTCGAACTCGTTGCCTCGACAGACTTCCTGTTCGAAAACGACGAACCCGGGGCCATGGCTGCTCGCGGGCTGGGTTTCGACGACCTGGTCCGCGTGAACCCACGCCTCGTCTACGTCGCCACCACCCCGTTCGGGCAGGACGGGCCTTACGCGAAGTCGCTGGCGACGGACCTCACGCTCGCCGCGATGGGCGGGATGATGGCCCTCAACGGCGACGCCGACCGTGCGCCGGTGCGCGTCTCGGTGCCGCAGACCTGGCACCACGCCGCCGTGGAGAGCGCGAACGGCGCGCTCGTCGCCCACCACCTGCGGGAGCGTACGGGCGAAGGCCGCTTCGTCGATGTCTCTGTGCAAACAGCCGTGTTCTGGACCGGGCTCCAGGCGATGATCGCGCACGCTGTGCAAGGCAAGGACTTCGAGCGCGCCGGCACGTTGCTCCAGCTCGGGCCGCTCACTCTCCAGATCGTCTTTCCCTGTACCGATGGGCTCGTCGTCCTGCTCGCCAACGGTTCGACCATGCCGCCGCTCGTGCCCTGGATGGTAGAGGAGGGCGTGGTCCCGGAATCCTGGCTGACGGACGAAGACTGGCCCCAGTTCGACCTCAACTTCCTCTCCGGCAAACCGACCACGCACACCTACGACGAAGTCGTCGAACGCATCGCCGCCTGGATCGCGAAGTACTCGAAAGAGGAGCTGCTGGAGCGCGGGCTGGCCGCGAAGATCACGATCGTCCCGGTCACGACGGTCGCCGACGTGCTGGCCTTCGGGCACCTCCAGGAGCGCCGGTTCTGGAACGACCACGAACTGGCCCCCGGCCGGACAGTCCGCGCGCCGGGGCCGTTCCTGAAAGCGACGGCCAGGCCGCCGACGGTAAGGCGCGGCACGCCGCGGCCCGGCCAGCACACCGCCGAGGTGCTCGCCGAACCCGCACGCCCGGCCCGCCCAACCACGGCCCGCCCGGGCCTCCCCCTCGAAGGCCTGAAGGTCGCGGACTTTGCCTGGATCGGCGTTGGCCCCATCACCGGCAAGTACCTGGGCGACCACGGGGCCAACGTTGTCCGCATCGAGTCGGCCTCGCCGCCGGACCGGCTGCGCGTGCTGGGGCCGTTCGCGGGCGGCGTGCCCGGGGCGAACCGCTCGCAGTTCTTCGGCGCGTTTAACACCTCCAAGCGCTCGATCTCGCTGAGCCTGAAGCACCCCGCGGCGCGGGAAATCGCAAAGAAGCTCATCGCCTGGGCCGATGTCGTGCTTGAGTCGTTCACGCCCGGCACGATGGCCGACCTCGGCCTGGGGTACGACGTGGCAAACCAGCTCAACCCCGCGGTCATCTACGCCAGCACCTGCCTCATGGGCCAGACCGGGCCCGCCGCTCCGCTCGCCGGGTACGGCTACCACGCTGCTGCGATTTCGGGTTTCTACGAGATCACCGGCTGGCCCGACCGCCCACCCAGCGGCCCGTTCACGGCCTACACCGACACCGTCGCTCCGCGGTTCCTCGCCACCGCGCTATTGGCCGCCATCGACCATCGCAACCGCACCGGCGAAGGGCAGTACCTCGAGCAGGCCCAGATGGAATCCGCGCTGCACTTCCTCGCACCCGAGCTGCTCGACTACCAGGTGAGCGGCACGATCCCGTCGCGCGCCGGCAACGATTCGCCCACGGCTGCCCCGCACGGCGCCTACCCCTGCGCCGGCGAGGACGAATGGTGCGCGATTGCCGTCGAGACCGAAACCCAGTGGCGCGCGCTCCAGTCGCTACTCTGTGACCAGCCGTGGGTCATGGAGGCAGCGTACGCCACGCTCGAAGGCCGCCTGGCGCATCGCCGCGAGATCGACGAGCACCTCTCGCGCTGGACGCGGCCCCAGGAGCCGCTGGCCGTGATGGCGCGCCTCCAGGCCGCCGGCGTCCCGGCCGGGTTCATCCAGCGTTCGAGCGACCTTCTGAACGACCCGCAACTCGCCCACCGCGACTTTTTCCGGCCGCTGGAGCACCCGGAGATGGGCATAGTCCCCTACGAAGGCCACCAGTTCCGGATATCGGGCTATGACAGCGGCCCGCGCTTCGCCGCCCCGTGCCTCGGCGAACACAGCATCGAAATCTTGACGACAGAACTGGGCCTCAGCGACGACGAACTCGCCGACCTCCTCGCCACCGGCGCGGTCTCCTGAAGCCGGCCTGACGAGACGCGCCCGGACGAGTGATTACGCCAGGCCGAAGAGCTTATCGAGGCCCACAACGAGGTGGTCCAGGTTCATGACTTCGCGCGTGGCCGCGATAACGCCCGGCATGAACGAATCGCGGCCCGTGGTGTCGTGGCGGATGACCAGCGTCTGCCCGAGGCCGCCAAAGATGACCTCCTGGTGGGCTACCAGCCCGGGCAGGCGCACCGAGTGGATAGCGATGCCGCCGAGTTCTGCTCCGCGCGATCCGGGGACCGTTTCTTTCTCGGTCGGCGGGTGAGTGAAATTGTCCTCGCGGGCGGCGCGCATCAGCTCGGCCGTGGCCTTGGCGGTGCCGCTGGGCGCATCGACCTTCTGGTCGTGGTGCAGCTCGATGATCTCGGCGTTATCGAAGAAGCGCGCGGCCTGGCGGGCGAAGTGCATCATCAACACGGCGCCGATGGCGAAGTTCGCAGCGACAACCGCGCCGACCTTGCGCTTCTTCGTCTCCTTCTCCAGCCAGGTCATGAACTCGGTGGTCAGGCCGGTAGTGCCAATGACCAGCCGGACTTTGCGCGACAGGGCGGCCTCGGCGAGGCCGGGCGTCCAGGCCGCATTCGTAAAGTCGATGACGACATCCGGAGTCTTCTCATCGAAGCACACTTCGGGGTCGGTGAAGACCGGGAGGTGGTCGATCTTACCGGTGCTGGCGAGCGCATCGATGAAGGCGACGGGCGCCATACCAGGCTCGGCGGTTACCGCCGAGGCCACCTGGCGGCCCATCTTGCCCGAACCAGAGATCGCCACACGGATATCGGCCATGGGGCCGATTGTACGCTTGACGAACGCCACCGGCGTGATGCCTGGCGCGGCCGCTACCGCCGAGGCCACCTGGCGGCCCAGCTTGCCCGAACCAGAGATCGCCACGCGGGTATCGGCCATGGCGATCGATTCTACGCGCGATCCTGCGGCGCAATGGGATGGCTTAGGGCTCGATGGTGATCGTCCCGGCTTCGCCGTCGACGGTGACCGTTGCGCCATCGGGGATGCGCTTCGTGCCATCCCCAGTGCCGACGACCGCCGGGATGCCGTATTCGCGCGCTTCGATGGCAGCGTGGCAAAGCACCCCACCGCCATTCGTGACCACGGCAGCCACGATGGCGAAGTAGGGGGTCCAGGGCGGAGCGGTGGATGGGCAGACGAGGATGTCGCCGGGCTCGAGGCCGTCGGCTTCGTCCAGGCTGAGGATGACGCGGGCCCGCCCGCGGACGACCCCGCGGCTGGCAGGGTGGCCTGTGACGACGCCGGCCGCGCTCTTCACTGGCGCCCGTAGTCCGAAGAACTGCCCCATCCCCGGGATCTGGAGGATGGCTTCGATTGGCACGGGCGCGCCGAGCGTCTGGGGGGCATCGAGCGTTTGCCAGCGTTCGAAGTCGGCCCTGCGGGCGGCGATCAGCGGGCGGACATTGAGCGAGCCATCGGCGGCAGCGTACATCTCCGCGATGTGGAGGAAGAAGACATCGTCACGGGCATCGATCCGGCCTTCGCGAACGAGCGCATCCCCGAGCGCGACGGCAGGGCGACGGAGCGCGCCGACGGCGTTCAACTGCCAGCGCGCGCGGCTTTCGATGACCGGCACGTAGTGGGCGGCGGCGGCGATGAGCTCGTGCAGCTGCTCACAGTCGGCGACAGAAAGTGACCGCTCGACCTCGGTGATGGCGGTCTCGCGACTCTTCGCCGTGCGCACCACTGCTTCGCCCTGGCGGCCCTGGTTGGCGAGGTACGCTGCGACCATGCGTAGCGGCGCGGCGCGGTCTTCCGCCCAGGTTGGCACGTGTATTTCGCCCCAGAGCTGGGCGCTGCGGCCGTTCTCCTCGATGAATGCCTCGAAGGCCTGGAGGAACGGTCTCGAGGCTGGTATCGACTCAAGGTTCTCGAAACGGCCGTCAGTCAGCGCCGTTGCCACCGCAGGTGTTGCTGCGGCGAGCACCGCGAGGTCCGCCACCGCACCGCCTGTAGCCGACATCTCGTTCTCGGCGCCCTGGATCATCGTCATCGCGAGCAGGAGGCCATCGCGGCCAAGCTTCTCGCTGACGAAGGTCGCGAGGGCCGTTGCCGGGCCTTCGAGGCCCTCGACGGCGAACATCGTCTGCCGCAGCGCCGAGCAGGATTGATCAAGCCAGCCCGGCATACCGGCCGCCAGCTCGGCTGACGAGAGGGACGAGTAGTCCGCCCGCCAGAGGCCGTCGCAGAGTTCTCGCACCAATGGAAGGTGATGGTTCTCCCACGCCTCGGTGGGGTTGAGGCCAGGGGGCGGCGGAGCGAAGAGCGGTGGCACGGCCGCCGTGGACGTGCCACCGAGGCCGAGGTACATGTAGCCGTTTACCTCCGTGGCCGTCGCCGGCATCGGCATGATGTTGACGAAGCGGCTGTAGGAATCGCTTCCGAGCGGCGTCAGTGGGCGTGGACAGTGGAGGGCATCGCGCACCCAGACGAGGCTACGGTCCGCTTCCGGGAGGACGAACTCATCGGCGGCAGTGGTCATGACCGCGAATGTTAACGGCGCCGGAGCCACACAAACTACTGCTTGACGTCGATGACCAGGCGCGTGGGGTTCTGGAGGGTTGTCACCTTGAAGTTCTGTTTGCCCTTGATGCCCAGCGCCCAACTGACCACGCCTTCGAAGTCGCAGGTGCTCTTGCCTTCGAGGATGGTCGTGCCGGGGCCGGTCACGGCGATCAGGGGGAAGGTTGGGACGCCGTTCTGGTCGTGAGCGGCGGCCTGGCCGATGCGCACCTGTAGGATTGCGGAGCCCTTCAGCGTCACCGGCGCGCCGGAGCCGCAAGAACTGGCACTGGTGACGTACTGGATGGTCGCGGGCGGAAGTGATGCGCCCTGGAATTCGAAGACGACGCGGTCCCAACCACCCTGTTCCGGGTGCACGCCCATGCGCACATCCTTGAGCAACGCCTGGCCAGTGAACGGGTCGGGGTTGGATTTCACGTTCACGAGCGCTGTGTCGCCGGCGTTGAGGGGGTCCACCGTGCCGTCGGCTGGCGGGGGCGTGGGGGTGCCCGGGATCGGCGTCTTGGTCTGGAGCGGAGTGGCATCGACCACGAAGGTGGCTATTGAAGTG
>JBGOVF010000260.1:0-4305 GCA_041477975.1 Tepidiformaceae bacterium | reverse complement strand
TCGGCTTCGCGAGGGTCTTCGCCGGCTTCGAACCCCAGCGAGACCAGCACGTCGTTAAGCTTTCCCACGACGGTTGGGTAGGAGATGCCGAGGTCTTCCTCAACGTCTTTGATTTTGCCGCGTGCCCGGAGGAAGACTTCGACGAAACCGAGCTGTTCGCGGCTCAAGCGCGCGAGAGGGCCCGCATCGAAGCGCCCATCGACCCCCACGCCGCAGGCGGGGCATTCGAGCCTGCGGACTTCCATCGGGGTATCGCAACTGGGGCAAGCGCCGACAAAACGGGCCATGGATGCGTACTCCTTAGCGAGCGGGAACATTGGGCTGCCGGAAGTTCCGCGGCGCTTCGGCCGGGCCGTTGGCCCAGGATTCGATCGCGGCGGAGCTGCGGCGAATGGCCGCGGCCAACCGCCTGATGATAGCGACGCTCGGCGAGCCCGTCCCGTAGCGGTAGGTCGCCCAGGAATTCCGGCGCTCGCGAACGAAGTCCTCCGAGAACTGGGTCATGAGGTTGGTGTTGATGTCCATGTGGTCTGCCTCCCCGGCGCGGGGTTGGAGCCCAGCGCTGTGATGCAGTGATAATCGGACACTCTCTGGAGAAAGTCAATACTTTACTTGAGATTTTTTAGTAACACATCAACTTTAGTTACTTCTTTGTAGACGACGCGTCTGAGTCGCCTTCCCCGAGGCGTGCGCTAAACGCCGCTGCGGTAAAGCCGCCCGCACCCGGAGCGTCCAGGATAAGAGTGGGGATGGCGATCCCAGGTGTCTGTGTAAACGCGCCAGCGATTTCATCGCCCTCATCCTCCGCCGAGGGGGACACGATGAGTTCGTCGCAGCCGCCCAGGCGTCCCACGACGAGCTGCGCGAATGCGGCAACGGCCGCCGCCTCCCGGGCGTCGAGGACGTAGCTGAACTGCCGGCGGCCAATGGCCCAGACTTCGTTCGCGATACTCGCCGTCGCGAACTCCTCCCGCTGCGTCGGATGGAGCGTGGCAATCGCGAGGTCGGCGCCGGCCTCCGCAAGCGCGACCGCGATGGCGCGGTCGTCGTCGTTCCCGGCGCAGATGAGCGCCACGACCTTGCCTTCGTAGCGTGGCATCTAGTTGGTGAGCTGAAGCGCGAAGGGGATGAGGATGGCGATCAGGATGAGCAACGAGACGCCTATGAGGATGGCATGCCAATCGCGCGTCTTCTGGCGGCCGGCGTAGTAGTCCTGCTCCCACGTGCCGTCCATCAGGTCGAGGTCGCGCTCGTCGGGCCCGAGGGTCGAGCCGTCGCCGGAGGCGTCCTCGTCGTCGTCAAGGCCAAGCGGTATGCGGTCGGCGGGCACAGGTCGATGTTACTGCACCGTGTGGGGGTCGTCGTCGCGATCGAACAGGTCCCATTCCAGCCCGCGCGGGAGGTGAAAATCGTCCAAACCGACCGATACGGCCGACAGCAGGAACGCGGGGACGCAGAGCCACGCCCAATTGTCGCCCGCAATCAACACAATCGCCCCGGCAATGCCCCACCACAGGATTGCACTCCCGCCGCGGGCCATGTTGCCACCGCTGTTGGCGACGGCCCCTGCTGTCAGGAACGCAAACACACTCATCCAGGAAGCGCCATCGCCGTGCGAGGCAACGCCAAGTCCGACCGCCGCCCAGGCCACAGCGATCCCAAGGCCGCCGGCCAACGCGTTGCGGTGCATTGAGCTGTAAACAACCGCACCGGTGCTCAGGAACGCGAAAATCGCCACCCAGGCCGCCCCGGACTCCGACCCGGCGGCGATGCCTGTGAAGACCCAAATTCCAGTGACCGCGATGAGCCGCGAAATGCCAATGCGCCGCCAGGCGGAGGCTCCCACCGCGCCCGTCGCCAGGAAGGAGAAGATAAGCAGCCACCAGGAGTCTGGCTCGGCGACGACCGCCGCAATGCTGGCAACCCAGATGGCGAGAATCGACAGTGCAGAGGTGGCTTTGATCGTCATAGGAGCCGTCCGTTCGCGTCGCGAGTCTCGGGCCCTTCGACACGGGCGCGTCCGTCGCCGAACTTCGAATCGCGCCAGTGAAGGGCCGCCTTCAGGCCCTGCTCTCCTGCGATTCGCCCGAACTCGCGCACGCTGGGCGCGAGGTGCGCGCGAGCGTCGTTCTCGACTGCGATGCGCTGCATCGTCCGCGCGCCCATGAGTTCCAGCCCCAGGTTCACGATGCGTTTGTTCGCGCTGAGGAGTTCCTTGTCGATCATCGCCATGCGGTCGACGAGCCCTTCGACCTCGGCCTCGAGCATGTTGGCCGGCACGGACTTCAGCACGAGGCCAATCTTCGCGGCTTCGGCGCCGGTGACAGTGTCGCCAGTCAGCAAGAGCCTTTTCGCCCACTGAGGGCCGCAGTTGTAGAGCCACATATTGTTCGGGAGGGCGCCCATGGCCCGGGCCGGCGGGAAGCCGATCGTGGCGTCGTCGGCCGCGATGATGATGTCGCAAAGCAGCGCAACATCCGTGCCGCCAGCCAGGCAGTAACCGTGCACCTGGGCGATGACCGGCTTGTGCATATCGAAGATAGCCATGCGCAAGCGCTGGGAGCGCTCCATCCGCCAGGCATCGTCGTCGAAGCTCCGGCCGCCGCGGTACACCGCCGTGTAGTGTTCGCCTTCCGGCGTCGGGCGGCGGCTGGCCATGGGCGTGAGGTCGTAGCCGGCGCTGAACGCGCGCCCGTTGCCGCGAATGATCACCGCGTGGACGTTGTTGTCGTTGTCCGCTTCCCAGAGCGCCTCATTCAATTCCACCTGGAGTTGCTGCGAAAGCGCGTTCAGCTTCTCCGGGCGGTTGAGCGTGATCCGGGCACGCCCGCGCTCGACCTGGTAAATGATGGTTTCGGGGTCGTTCACGGCGCACCTCCGGGCAATTGGCGGCATTGTAGCGAACCGTTCGTCGCCACGGACATGCCGCCGCCTCCCTGGGTGGGGGAGGGAAATTCGAGGACGAGCTGGCTATCATTCCGGCCATGGCGCGACGAGGCAGGCCGGCGCACCCCGATATCCTCACGCCCGCGGAGTGGGCCGTGCTCGACCGCCTGCGGCACGGGATGAGTAACGCCGTAATCGCACGCGAACGGCAGACGAGCCTGGACGCGGTGAAGTTCCACCTGGACAACATCCGCGGCAAGTTGCACGCCCACCGCGCGGCGCTGAAGCACTGGACCGGCATCCCGCGAGGAAGCGTCCTTAGGAGGAGAAAGATGGCGAACACGATGGAGCAGGTGAAGCTGGGGGCGATCGGCCAGGTGGCTGTGGTAGTGAAAGACATCTCACGTGCGGAGGCTTTCTACCGCGATGTGCTCGGGATGACGCACATGTACACGTTCGGGCAGTTGGCCTTCTTCGATTGCGGCGGCACGCGGCTCTTCCTCGATGCGCTGCCAGAGGCGCAGAGAAACGGCACTTCGGTCATTTACTATCGCGTGCCGGACATCCATGCTGCTCACGCGGGCCTGCAAGCGAAGGGCGTGATCTTCGAGGGCGCGCCGCACATGATCTTCGAGCACGAAGACGGCACCGAAGAATGGATGGCGTTCTTCCGCGACCCGGACGAGAACCTGCTGGCGCTCATGTCGCAGGTGAAGCCGTAGGCGCGGCCGGATTTGGTATCCTGAAGACGTGACAGCCAAAGAGACATTGCTTGAGCGCGTGGCGGAGTTGAGCGAAGACGAAGCCGCGTGGCTGCTCGCGCAGCTTGACGACCCCGGAGACTTGTCGTCTGACGCACCACTGACCGATGCTCAGAGGGCGTCGATTCGGCGCGGCCTGGCCGACTCCGCCGCGGGCCGCGTCTACGACGTCGAGGAAGTGGAACGAGAGTTCGGGATCGCGGAGTGAAGGTCCGCTGGACCGCCGAAGGCCGCCAATGCCTGCGCGACATCTTCGAATACATCTCGGCTTACTCGCCGGACAATGCAAAGGCGGTCATCCGGCGGATCGTCCGCCGTTCGAGGCAGATCAGCGAGTTCCCGAACTCGGGCGAGACCGTGCGGGAGCTAGTGTTCCGGAGGTCCGGCAGGTTATCGAGAATCCCTATCGTATCTGGTACCACATCCTCGGTGACCACATTGAGGTGCTCGCAGTCTTCCATGGAGCCCGCGATCTCCGGCCATAGCCCCGGCCACCGCGAATCCGTGGTATGCTCTCTAAGAGTTGAGTGTGACTGGTAGCCCTCCAAACGCTTCCGTACGTTGTTTCGCACTGATCGAATGTCACATCGCTGTCGCAACCTTGACTGATCCATCCGTTGGTCTGCGCGCCTCAGAGGGCTCGGCGCAGCGACCTGTT
>JBGOVF010000445.1:0-3004 GCA_041477975.1 Tepidiformaceae bacterium | reverse complement strand
GGTCACTTCGCCGATGAGCCGGCCGAGCTCTCGGAGGGCGCGCGCCGGGATGATGATCTCGATGTTTTCGGAAGGCGCCTTCGCGAGGGTGATATCGGAGACGGCGAGGCGGAAGCCGTCGGCGGAGGCGAAAGTCAGGCGGGTGCCGTCGGTCTTCACGTGAATGCCGGTGAGCACCGGGCGGGAGTCGTCGCTGGCGGCGGCGAACTCGACGCGCTCTATCGCCCGCCGCAGTGCCTTCGTCTCCAGCTCGATGGTCACGCCTTCCGTAATCGATGTGAGCCTCGGAAAGTCCTCGGCATCCATCACGTTGATGGTGGATTCGTTGCGCGCGCACTCCAGCTTCATCTGACGGCTGCGTTCCGGAACTTCGAGCGATACCGTCGCCGCTGGCAGCTGGGAGACGAAATCGCCGATCAGGCGCGAAGGGACGGTGGTGGCGCCCTCTTCGTCGATCTTCGCGCCGACCCAACTGCTGATCGAAATATCGAGGTCGGTGGCGGCAAGCTTGAGCCGCCCCTTGTCGGTCGCGAGGAGGACGTTGGCCGTGATCGGGAGCGTGGACCGCGTTGCCACGGCCCGGCCCACGATCGAGAGGCCGCGTTGAAGGTTTTCCTGGAGGACCTGGACTTTCACTATGTTCACCCGCCTAAGCCATTCGACCGATTATAGAGAGCGGCCATGGGGCCGGACAAGAAGAGCCGGTAAATGCGTACGCGGTTGAACAGTTACCGGATTCCTTCCGCGGTCGAAACCGGGAGCCGAAGGTAACGAAAAAGGTTCCGTTGCGGAAGAAAAAAAGGTAAGCCACAGGCTAAAGATTACCGCTATACTGGCTATCTACCGTGTACATCTTCGACCTTCAGATCGCCAATTACCGCAATTATGCGCGTGTCGGGATCAAACTCGATAAGGGCCTCAACCTGTTCGTTGGCGATAACGCCCAGGGCAAGAGCAACCTCCTCGAAGCCATCTACCTGCTCTCCACACTCCGTTCGAGCCGCGCCAGCACCGATGCGGACCTGGTCCGCCAGGACATCCTGGGGTCGGACTTCCCCGTGGCCCGGCTCGCTTGCGAAGTAGAACGCCAGGCCGGCAACCTCCAGCTCGAAGTGGCGATCGTCGGCCGAACCACCGATGGCACGCACCGCGCCGGCAAGCGCGTGCGCGTCAACGGCGTGCCCAAGCGCGCATCCGACGCCGTAGGGCAGCTTGCGGCCGTTTTGTTCAGTACGCTCGATATCGAAGTTGTGGCCGGCCCGCCACTCATGCGCCGCCGCTACCTGGACATGATGATCTCGCAGGTGGACCGCGGCTACCTCCGCGCCATGCAGCGCTACGCGAAGGTGCTCCAGCAGCGCAACAGCCTGCTGAAGCGCATCCAGAACCGGGAAGCGTCCTCGGGCGAACTCAACTTCTGGGACCAGGAGCTGGCCCACGCCGGCGGCGTCATCTTCTTCGCGCGCGCAGATGCGCTCGGTCACCTGTGTCTGCAGGCCGAATTCCAGATGGACCGCCTGAGCGATGGGGCCGAAAAGCTGGAGATGACCTACAAGCCGGCCCTCGGCGGACTGGACGCGACCGACTCGCCGATCGACGAGACTGAGTGGACCGCGCGCATGCTCAAAGCGCTTTCGAACCTGCGCAGCCGCGAAATCGGCGCTGGCGCAACGCTCGTTGGTCCGCACCGCGATGACGTGCTCGTCGAGATAGACTCTCGCCCGGCCGATTCGTTCGCATCCCGCGCCCAACAGCGGACCGCGGCGCTCTCCATGCGCCTTGCCGAAGCCAGTTACCTCCGCCGCGCGCTCGGTGACGACCCCGTGGTCCTCCTGGATGACGTCCTTAGCGAGCTGGATGCCCGCCGCCGCAAAGGCGTCCTCGAATTCATCGACAGCTTCCAGCAGACCATCGTCACCACTGCCGATCCCGACCGCCTGCGCGATATCATGACGCGGGCGGCGGGACGGTTCGTCGTGGCAGCCGGCACCCTCACCCGCTTCGAAGGGGAGTAAGCGCATCGGCAAGCGGCGGAACCTGGTGCTGGGCCTCGCACTGCTCGCGGGAGCGCTTGCCTTCCTCACCGGGCTCTCGTCCCTCGCTGCGCTGACCTCGGTCGGTGGTTCGCCTGCGCGCAAACTGTTCGAAATCAACACCTTCGTGGGCGTCGCCATCGTCTTTATGGCGCTGGGCGGCATGCTCGTCTACCAGGCGACTTCGTCGCTGGGCAACACCGGCTCTTCGCCCATGCACCAATCGAGCCGCTGGCGCTGGGCTGCGCCGCTGCTCCTGGTGGCCTTCCTCGTGCTGGTGGTACTTGGCCAGATCGAGGTCGACCACCCCGAGCGCTTGCCCTGGCTCTTCCCGCTGACGAACCTCGGAATCGTCAGCATCCCTTCGTTCGTTGTCGCCACGGTCGTCGCGCAGCGCTACATGCGCTTCAACCGCTTCGCCTGGCCGGTTAGCTGGCGCGAATGGACCACGAGCATCATCTACGGTGCCATCGGCGCCACCACGATTGCCGGGACAATCAACACGCTCTACCTCTTCTTCGGCGCCGCCTTTCTCATCTCAACCCAGGGCCACGGCGACGCGTTCGACATCGCGAACAACCTCCCGACGGTGCCGCGAGGGCTCGGCGTGGCGTTCGACATCAGCGTCCTGTCCGTCGTCGCCCCGCTGAACGAGGAGTTCTTCAAAGGCTCGCTCGTCGCGTTGTTCTTCTACCGGAAGGGTGGCGCCGCCCGTTGCTTTCTCTGGGGCGTACTCGCGGGCGCGGGCTTCAACGTCTTCGAAACGTTTGGCAACAGCCTCGGCATCCTCGATCCGCAGGCTGTCGCCGATGCGACGATCGGGGACAAGTGGTGGCTCTTTGCGGTCGCCCGGGCCGGGACGGCAGCGTTGCATTCGGGCGCCACGGGCTTCTCGGCGCTCGGCATGTACGGTCTGCTGCGCCACCGTCCGCGGTACATGCTTGGCTACCCCGCCGGCGTGCTCTTCCACG
>JBGOVF010000217.1:0-4984 GCA_041477975.1 Tepidiformaceae bacterium | reverse complement strand
CGTGCATGCGCAGGTTGATCGCGTTCAGCTTGTCGGGCCGGTTCAGAGTGACGGTGACCAGCCCACCCAGCTCGGTATCGCGTTCGATGAGGATAGTTTCCATCTGTCAGCTCCGGGCGAGGTCTCGCGTTGTTGCCCGCATGTTGAAGGGCGTGTCTCCTCGCGTCACTCCGAACCTTCGTGGGCGTGCTGGGTACCCATATGAAAACGACCATCGACATTGCCGACGCCCTGCTTACCGAAGCAAAGCGGGTCGCTGCCGAGGAGCACACCACGCTGCGTGCGCTGGTCGAGCGTGGCCTCCGGGAGACGCTCGCCGAGAAGAAGCCACGGACGCCCTTCAAGCTCAAGGACATGAGCGTCGATGGAGGAGGGCTGACCGAGGAGTGGCAACGGGCGACATGGGACGAGAAACTCGAGATTATCTACGGCGACCGGGCTTGATCGCAGTCGATACGAACATCCTCGTCTACGCCTACCGGCGGGACACTCCCCAGCACGTGGCAGCGGCCGGCGCGGTGGCAGGACTCGCCGAAGGGGCAGAGCCGTGGGCGATCCCGTGGCCATGCGTGCACGAATTCCTCGCGTTCGCAACGAACCAACGCCTGCAGAGTCGGCCCTTGCCCACAGACGCCGCACTTCTGCAGGTCGAGGAGTGGCTGAGGGCGCCCGCCATCGCTCTACTCGCAGAAGGCCCCGGCTATGCCGATGAGTTGTCGGCGTTGCTACGCTCGAGCGGCGCCACCGGCGGCCGCGTGCACGACGCGCGCATCGCGGCCCTCTGCCTCTACCACGGCGTTTCCGAACTCTGGACGGCTGACCGCGACTTTGCCCGGTTCCCCAGCCTGCGCACCCGCAATCCTCTTCTTGCTTAGGACCGGATCTCCCGCGCATAGTCGCGGCCCTTCTGCACCGTCACGCGCATGACAGAGCCCGCGCGGGAGTCGTCCTCGATCAGCTCTATAACCCCCGCGGCGATGTCCTCGGGCTTGAGGATGCCGCCCATCTGCTTCGTCATCTCGTCCACGCGCTCCTGGCCGCCATCCCGGCGCACGAGCGGCGTGTCGACGTAGGAGGGGCAGACAGCGTTCACGCGGATGCGCTGTTCGAGCGCCAGGTAGGCCAGCGAGCGCGTGAAGTTGATGACGCCGGCCTTCGTCGCGGCGTACACCGGCGCCGTGGGCATCGGCAGGAGCCCACCCATTGAGGCCGTGTTGATGATCACCCCGCCGTGGCCGCGCCGCATCTCCCGAACTGCGATGCGCGTGGCATCAATGACGGCCGTGAGGTTGATGTCGACGACTCGCGCCCAGGCATTCATCTCGTCTCCGAAAAGGTCCTCGCCGCCGATGCCCGCGTTGTTGTGGACGATATCGAAGCTGCCGTAGTGCTCGACGGCGCAGGCAAAGGTGTTGGCGAGGTCCTCGGAGTGCGTCACGTCGCAGCGGCGGAAGAGCGCTGTGCCGCCCGCGGCGGTGACCAGCTTCACCGTCTCGGCGCCGCCGCCTTCGTCGATATCGGCGACGACCACCTTCGCGCCAGCCCGTGCCAGCGCCAGGCAGGTGGCGCGGCCGATTCCTGAGCCGCCCCCGCTCACGACCGCCGACTTGCCATCGATCTCCATGTTCCCCTCCCGGCGCACACCGGCGCGGTTGGCCGGGCGCCCGGCCGGGCCATACGATACCAGAGCTTTTCGCCCCGGCCCGAAGGCCGGCATTCGAGACACAGCGAGGGACCCAGCCGTGCCCATCTTCGCCATCGGGGACAAGGTCCCGCGCATCCATCCCGGCGCCTTCATCGCGCCGACCGCCACCATCGCCGGCGACGTGACCGTCCACGACGGCGCTTCCGTCTGGTACGGCGCCGTGGTGCGCGGCGACACTTCGTACGCGGTCATTGGGCCGGGCGCGAACGTCCAGGACGGCGCCGTGGTTCACGGCCGGGCGGGCCTGCCTGCGCTCATCGAAGCCGAGGCATCGATCGCCCACAACTGCGTCATCCACGGGGCCGTCATTGGCGAGCGGGCGCTCATTGGCAACGGGGCACAGGTGCTGGATGGCGCGAAAGTGGGGGCAGGCGCGCTCATCGCAGCGGGCTCGGTGGTCCTCCCGGACACCGAAATCCCCGCCGGGATGCTCGCCGCAGGCACTCCCGCCGTGGTCAAGCGGCCAATCGCCGGCACCCCCTCCGAGGAATGGGTAACCGGCAACCCCGGCCGCTACGCAAAGCTCGCCCGCGACCACGCCGCCGGCCTCCGCGAACTCCAACGGGAGGACGTAGAGTCGCCGTAGGGCGCCGTCTGCTCCCTGCTCCCTGCTCCCTTCACTGCTGGTCTATGCCGCGCCAGCACGGGCAGCCCAACGTGGGGTGGAAGTCGCCGATGTAGAGCGTCCCGTTGCGTGCTGTCGCCACCGACAGCCGCTTGCCATCGGGCGCGAAGGCCGTAATGAAGTAGAAGCCGGGCTTGGCGATGCTGGTGCCAGCAGTGATGTCGCTCACCGACGGCGGTGCGCAAATCGGTGCCAATGGCTCGCCTATCACGATTTCGAACGGTTCGAAGCGGACGCGCATCGTGGCGCTAACAAGCTCAAGCAGCCCGCTGGGCAGGCAGGTGAGATGGCCGTCGATGGGAGCGCGCAGGGGCTCCATTCCGTCGGTCTTGTAGATCACGTTGCAGTTCTGCGAGCCGTCGTTGCACGCGTTGTAGTAGAAGCCGTCCATCGTGACCGTCAACGCAGGCAACTCCACGGCCTTGCTTACATCGAGGCGTTCACCGCTCCACTGGCTGACGACGGCGTCGCCGGGCACCGGATCGCGGGCGACGAAGAGCCGGCCGGCATCGTTGACCGCGATTGGGTATTCGCGCCCGCCGCGATCGCTGACCCGGAGGAGGACGACCGGATCGTCGCCGTGCTCCTGGGAGTAGACGCCGACCGAATCTTCGAAGCCGTGCAAGAGGCGGGTTGTGACTATGGCCACGTCCACGCGCAGGTTGAGTTGGCGCGAGCCGAGCTGCCCAACGAGCGTCGCGCCGTAGCTGCTGCCGTGGTCCCACTCCCAGCGCACCACGTCGGTATCGAAGCGGATGAAGCCCGCCTCAGACAGGTGGATAACGGTGCCGGTCTGGCGGTTAGAGATACTGGCCAGGCCGGGCGACGTGCCATCGGTTGGGGCGAAGAGCTGGCCTGCATCCTCCATGATGCGGCCATCCACCACCGCAAGAGCGGGCTGGGGTACGGCCGCGGCGTCGATCCGGGGCGGAGCCGTCGGCGCGGCCGTCGTCCCCGGTGAATCGCGGTTGAGGGCGAAATACGCGATAGCGGCGACGGCGAGCGCCAGCGAGGGGGCCACCATCAGGAGTCGCCGGGCAGTGGAGGCGGGCGAAGAGACGGTGGGGCCACTGCCGTCGTCCGCCCGGGTATCGCCATCGGATGGGAGTTGGCCCGCCCACGAGCGCAGGTCGCGCCGCCCCGTCAGACCGAGGCGCATCACGAGCCGTTCGATGCGCTCGCGGACCTGGCCTGTCGGCACGCCAAGGCGCACCGCGATCTCGGCGTCGTACAGCCCTTCGCGGATGCACGCAACGAGATGCTCGTCAGCGGGCGTGAGGGCGGATGCGGAGCGCTCCTGGGCCATGTGCAGAAGTGTACGTGGCCGTTCGGGTGGTTGGGTTTAGTTCCCACTCCGGCACGGGCAGCCAAAGCGCGGCGTCATCGCTCCCACGTAGATGGTCCTGTCGCCGCCGACCACGACGGACAGCACCGCGCCGGCGAGCGTCTCCGCGGTGATGCGGTAGTGAGTCGACGAAGAGATAGCGGCGTGCACCGGCTGCACGCGGCCATCCGCCTGGGTGTTCTCCTCCGCCGTCGAACACGCAGACGTGTCCTTCCCGGCGCCATCGACCTGGTGGAAGAACAGGCGGAAACTCGCCAGCTCCAGTTGCAGCACGCCGTCCTCCCGACAGGTGAACCTGCCATTGGCCGGCAGCTCGTAGGTCGCGCCGGGCTCCGCGGGACCGTCCGCGTACACGAGAGTCTGACAAGGCGACGAGTCAGGACACTCGTTGACCACTTTCCCCGAGCCGCCGATGGGGGCGTAGCCGGCCGGCTTGGCCAGGCTCAGCTCAAGAGCTTCGCCGGTGGCGAAAACCGTCGCCTCTGCCGACCGTGACGCGGACTCGGCGTAGAGTTCGCCGGTCGCCGCGAGCTCCAGGTGCCGCGGCGAGCCTTCGAGGTCTTTGCCGGCGAGTGCCCAGAGCACCATCCCTCGCCGGTCTTCCGGTCCCGCGACGACACCCGGGCTGCCGGGTGGGGCTCCCGGGGCGCTGGGGTCGCGATTCTGGGCCACCGCGATCAAAGCCTCGTTAGCGCCCCCGCCGAAGGCCAGGTGAGCCGGGGCGGCAGCTTGAACGTAGAGATAAAACGGCCCGCCGTTGACGGAAAGCTCGATCGTGGCTTCGTCGGGGCTGGCCCGAACCATGCGCGCGAAAAGAAGCGTGCCGAGGTGCACGTTCGCTTCGGCCGGGATAGCCACCACGAGTAGATCCTCCCGTGCCTCGGCGCGCGTCCCCGCTTCGGCGGGCGGCGGCCCGAGCAGCCGTCCGAGGTAGATCATGTCGCGGCCGGCGATACGCACCGTTGGCACGACCACCGAGGGCGCGGAAATGGCAACGGGCAGGGGCACGACGGGCGAGGGCCCGGCGGCCGCGGGCAACGAACCCTTCGCGGGCCACAGGAATGTGAACATGACGAACATCGCCACCGCCAGGAAGGCCACGACGAATAACGCCGGGTAGACCGGCCCGCGTGCCGGGCGCCGCAGCGCGGGCTCATCCGGCAACGGCCGCTCCTCGGCCGGAGGCCCCGGCTCGGCAGGACGCGGCGCCGCACGGCGCAACTCCGCGCGGTCCCGCACGCCCAGCTTCGCAACCAGCCGTTCCACCCGCTCTTTCACGTCACGGTTCGTGATCCCCAGGCGCACGGCG
>JBGOVF010000404.1:0-3232 GCA_041477975.1 Tepidiformaceae bacterium | reverse complement strand
TGCCGCAGTCCTCGTGGCTGACGAAGATTGGCATCAACTCCTCCGTACGCGACCTGAAGTACGACCTGGCGGTTGATGCAGAGGGCGATGCACGGCCATCCGCCATCGCGGCCGGGCTCGAACCACCGAAGTCCGCGGCTGTGCCTTCGCTCCTCTCGCAGCCCGCCGATGAAGGCTGGCTGGAGTCCACGTTCCTTCCGTACGCGATCATCGCTGCCGCGCTCGTCTTCGCTGGCCTGGCGGTGCTCAAGGTGCAGCTGGCATCGCGAGCCCGGTCGTGAAGTGGGCGATCCGGGCGGGCGCCCTGGCGCTGGTGGGCGCCGTCCTCGTGACGGCGTTCGCCATCGTCGCCGCCGCCTCGGATGAAGCGACCACGCCGGTGACCAGCGCCACGATCCCCATCCACTTCTCGCACTTCCAGGTCTCGGAAGTGACCGTGCCGGTGGGCGTGCCGGTGACGTTCGCCCTCGTCAACCAGGACCCGATCGAGCACGAATGGATCGTCGGCGACGAAGCCACCCACGCCCGCCATCGCACGGGCACCGAGCCCTACCACGACAGCGTCCCAACGGAAGTGACCATCCCCGCCTTCGAGACGAAGTTCACGACGATCACGTTCGACAAGCCGGGCACCTACACCTACATCTGCCACCTGCCCGGGCACGAGCAGTACGGGATGAAGGGCACGGTGAAGGTGGTGGGGTAGGGCCTTACGGGCGGCCGCTCTAAAACATCGGCACCCGTGGCTCCAGCCCGAGGATCACCCGGCCCGCTTCTTCCTGAAGGTTCCGCGCCATCTCCATCGTCGCGCAGATGGCGTGGACATCACGCAATGCGAACTCGATCGGGTTGCGCCCCGTGTAAACCGAACTCGTGCTGACGGTGAGCAACTCGCTGACGATTGCTCTGCACTGATCGAGCGTCCAGAACATTGTGGCCCACATCCTCGCCCGCACCCGCGCGGGGATGTGCTCGGATTCTACAGCGGCCGCCCAGACCTCCTCCGCCATCGCCGCCATGCCGGCGCTCAGGACCTGTACGCCGGCATGCATCGAGCCGATCGAACGTTGCATGCTGGGGTGATCGCTATAGGCCACGTTGTCGTAACTCCCGACCTTCGCCGCCGCCAGCGCCGTGGCCTCATCGAGCGCCCGCCGCGTGACTCCGAGGACGATGGCCGCGTTCGTGACCGGGCTCTCCGACCCTCGCGGCAGCCGAAGTGCGGGACGATCGATCAACTTCGGTCCCGGCGCCATCAGCGACCGCGCGAACGCCTCCGGGACAAACGCTTCCGAGGCTGTGACGCGGTGGCTGCCCGTGCCACGCATCGCCGAAGCCTGCTCCCACGTGTGCTCTACGTGGAAATCGGCCGCCGGGACAATGAACGCGCGCGCATCCGGGAATCCGTTCACGGTTCGGACGGCGCCGTCTTCGTGGATCGTGCCAAAGAGCAGCGCCCACGGCGCATCCAGCGCGCCCGTGACCATCGGCCACTTGCCACTCAGGCGGTAGCCGCCATCAACGGGCGTGCCCACGCCCGCCGCCACTCCCGAAAATCCAAATGGGCCCGCGGGGCCATCGAACACCTTGCTGCGGGCCTCGGGTGATAGGAACGGAGCCTGGTTGCAAAGAGCGGTTGAGTTGCCAGCGTGCCATGCAATCGTCGGGTCGGCGTACCCCAACTCTTCGTAGACAGCGACAACGTCCGGATACGTTGCCTCGCCGCCGCCGCATTCCTTCGGCGCCGCGAGCGTAAACACGCCTGCGGCCCGGGCTGCTTCCAGAGCGGCTGGCGCCATCCTGGCGTGTTCATCGGCCCAGAACCGCTCGGCCGAAAGGATCGGCCGGATGGCAAGCGCAGCCTGGTGAAACGGAAGTTCCCGGACCGAGTATTCCACATGCGACTCCAGGGGACGGTGGGGTCCGCCGGAGTCTAAGGCATTGGGGCCGCGCGTGGCACGAAATGACGGCCTCGTTTTCGATCACTCCCTAAAAGTAGTGCTCCCGCGGCGAGCCGTCGTAGCGGCCGCTGTTGCGGCAGCAGCGCTTGAAAGCGCTTCCCGGAGCCGCAAGGGCACGGGTCTTCGCGGCCCAGCTTCTCGCTGAGTTCCTTGTCTCCGTGCACCACGCGGTGGCCGCGCTTCACGCTCTTTTCGCTCGGGTAGCCGCGGCGGCGCTTGCTCATCGGCTCAAAAGCCGTGGTCCTGTTCGTACGTGTCCATGGTGTTCCTCCTTCGCGGAATGCGACTGCTATGCTCCGGCACACCATCCCGGAGCCAACCAGTATGCCATCCGATCCCGATGCCAGTCTCCTGGAACGCGACACCGTCCTTCGCCAGCTCGGCGAGGCAATGAAGACCCTGGATTGGGCCGTGAGCCTGGTCCCCGAAGGATGGTCGCACCGCTCGCCGTACGGCCGGCTATCGCGAGAGGAGGGTGCGTGGTCGGTCGCGATGAACCTCGCGCACCTGACGTTGTACGAAGAACGGCTCCCGGCCACCGTCCTCGAGAGCCTGCTCCGAGGCGGCGACGGAGTCTCAGATACCTGGTTCAAAGAGCCGTCCCCGTATGAGCAGCCCGCGATGGAGTTGGCCGCTATACCCGTCCCGGAAATCCTGAGTCGTTTGCGTGCGGCGCACGAGAAGGGCGTGGAGCTTGCTCACCGCTTTCCCGAAGCCGCCTGGTCAGCGCCGAGCACGGCAGCCTGGGGAAGCATGGGCCTCGGACCAACCAGATGGAGCCCCGCGCGCGTCCTCTCGAAGTCGCTCCAACACACATGGGAGCACGGCAACGCCATCCTAAAGGTCGCGTTCTTCGCCCCGCGGGAGCTGGCGGACTGAGGCAACGGCTAACGGCCAACCGCTACCCCACCCGCTCGAAGATCGTGGCGATGCCCTGGCCGCCGCCGATGCAGAGGCTGACGATGCCGTAGCGCCCACCCGTACGCTCCAGTTCGTGCATCAGCTTCACCGCGAGGATGGCGCCGGTGGCGCCGACGGGGTGGCCGAGGGCGATAGCGCCGCCGTTCGGGTTCACCTTGTCCGGGTCGAGCGAAAGTTCGCTGGCGCAGGCGCAGGAGACGCTGGCGAAGGCCTCGTTGAGTTCCGCCACGTCGATGTCGGAAATCTTGAGGCCGGCGCGGGCCAGGGCCTTCTTGGTCGCGATGATCGGGCCGAGGCCCATGGTTTCCGGCGCGCAGCCGGCGACCGCGACCGACTTGATGCGCGCGAGC
>JBGOVF010000501.1:0-2736 GCA_041477975.1 Tepidiformaceae bacterium | reverse complement strand
GCTACGCCTCCCGGAGAACACAACGCCGGTCGCGCTCATCCCGCTCGGCTACCCGGCGCGCAAGTTCGGGCCGGTGAAGCGCAGGCCAGTGGAAGAAGTGATCCACTGGGAGACCTGGGGCCGCACTGGACCCTGAGCGGCGGCTCCATCGCGCTCCGCCCGAATCACGCCGTTCGAAGGGCTCCCGGACCGGGACTCCGGCCACCGCGACCGCCAGCGCGAGGAGCGCTGAGTACTCTTGGGCCGTCCGCGTTTGCCTGTCGTTCATTCTGGCGGCGCGCCCTCACTTCCCCAAAACGACCACCATCTCCTCGGCGCCGTGGATGCCGCGCACGATCTGCTTCTCGATATCCGCCGTGCGGCTGGCGCCCGTGAGGATGAGCGCGTCATCGTTGCCGAGCAGCGTGGCCAGGTCCGATGGGAAGCGGACGATCGTCGCGGCGTCCACCAGGACAATGACCCGCCCGGCTGCGAGCAGGGGACGGCGCGCGGCTTCCTCGCCGAGCAGCAGCACGCTGCCCGTTGAAGCGATGGCTGCTGAAGCTGTGAGCAGCCGGTCTGTCTTGCGGGCCCGAGGTTTCTTTTCGACTACCGAGATCCCTAGCTGGGTCGCGCGATAGGCGAAGAGCGCCGCCAGGCTCTGGGGCGCCACGTCTTCAGCCGGGATGAACGTCGCCTGCGCCAGCCGTTCCGCTGGTGTCGTCAACAGCAACGGGTCGTGGGCGCCGCCGGGCTCCGGCAGGACACGCGGGTCATCGTCGTCGCCGTGGGGGCGGACGATGCGCCCGGCGTTACGCAGGCCGATCCGGCCGAGCGCCGTGAGGGCACGCGCCCGCGTCGCCCCGCGAAACGCCTCGGCCCAGGCCATCCAGCCGGCCCGTTCGAGCCGCCCACCCGCCTGGCCCTTCGCTACTGCGTCGCCGCGCAGGTCGAGGAGCATGCGGTGCAGCGGTATGCCCACGGGGCACACCTCCGTGCAGCGCCCACAGAGGCTGGAGGCGAACGGCAGGTCCGCGAACCGCCCGTCGCGCCAGAGCAGCGGCGAGATGACGGCGCCGATTGGACCCATGTAAGGCGAACCGTAGGAAAGCCCGCCCGCCGCGCGGTACACGGGGCAGCCGTTCATGCAGGCGCCGCAGCGGATGCACTTCAGCACCTCGCGGTAGCGCGGGTCCGCGAGGATGCGCGAGCGGCCGTTGTCCACGAACACCACGTGCCGCTGCTGGCCTTTCATCGGGCCGGCGAGGAAGTGCGTGAAGCTTGTCAGCGGCTGGGCCGTGGCGCTCGGCGCGAGCACCTCGAGCACGGCAAGCGCGTCCGCCTCGCTCGCCACAACCTTCTCCATCCCGGTGATCGAGATGTGCAGCTTCGGGTGGCTCACGCCGAGCGAAACGTTGCCCTCATTTTCCACAATCCCGATACGCCCGCTGGACGCGATGACGACGTTCGCCCCCGTGATACCCGCGTCGCAATCTTCGAAGAACTTCCCCACCACATCGCGGACGTAGCGCGAGAGCCGCTCGGGGTCGTCGTCGGGGAGGTCGGCGCCGGTGCGGGCGAGCATGTCCCGGATGCGTGACCGGTTGAGGTGCAACGCCGGCGCCGTGATGTGGCTCGGCCCACGCCCTTCGATGTCGACGATGTACTCGCCTATGTCGGTCTCCAGCACGTCGATGCCGCCCTCGCGCAGCGCGTGCGTCAGCCCGACTTCCTCGCCGACCATCGACTTCGACTTGGCCACGCGTTTCGCATCGCCGAGAAGCCGCCGCACGATCCCCACGGCGTCGGCGGCGGTGGTCGCGCGGTGGTAGCCAATGCCGCGGCCCTCGAAGTTCTTGCGCACCTCTTCGTGCAGCTCTTCCAGATGGTCGACGGCGTAGGCGCGTGCGGCGCTGGCGCGTTCCTTCGCGTCGTCCGGCCCGCGCGAGAGCATCGCGCGGGAGTCGTTGACCAGCTTGCGCATGATCGGCGTAACCGTGGCCGAAGGACGCTCTTCGCGGATCTCCTTCGCCGCGCGCTCGCGGTAGCCGCTCATCCGATCGCCCTCGAAAGCAGCTCGGCGATGCTCCACGTCTCCAGCGTCAAACCGATGCCGCGTGCGCCCGCCTCCAGGTGCGCCAGGCAGGAAAAGTCGGTCGAGACGAGCACCCTGGCGCCGCTCGCTGAAACGTCGTCGAGCTTGGCGGTCATCATCGCGACGGAGACTTCCGGCAGCTTCACGCTGAACGCCCCGCCGAACCCGCAGCAGTCCTCTTCGAACGCCAGCCGCCGCACCTCGAGCCCTTCTATACGGGAGAGCAGACCAAGCACGGTGTCCGTCAGACCCAGTTCCCGTCGCGCGTGGCAGGCATCGTGGTAGGCCACGGTCCCTTCGAGCCTCAGGGGAGTGGCGTCGAGTCGCGGGTGGCGGGCGACGTACTCCGTGAATTCGCGGAAGCGGCTGGCTATGCTCCGGGCGCCGGCTTCGCGTTGGCCTTCGAACAGGTGAGGCAGGAAATGGCGGACCATGGTCGTGCACGAGCCTGATGGGACGACGACGGTAGCGTGCGGTTGGGCGGCTTTCAGCAGTTCGCGCCCCACCGTCCGCGCCTGGTCTCGAAAGCCGCTGTTGAACGCGGGCTGCCCGCAACAACGTCCGTCGATCAGCGTGACAGTGTCGCCCAGCGTCTCCAGCACGTGCCGGGCGAACGTGGCATCGCCGGGGCGGAGCGCGGCCATGTAGCAGGGGTCGAATAG
>JBGOVF010000227.1:0-4819 GCA_041477975.1 Tepidiformaceae bacterium | reverse complement strand
ACGACGGGCCCCTTGAAGAGAACGACTTTCTTGGCGATGAGGTCGGCCTTCGCCTGCTCAACGAGCTTCTTCGTGTCGCTGGTTGTGTTCGATCCCCAGTCGGCGAGGGCCGCGTAGCCCTTGTCAAGCGTACCGATGGTGTTCTCGCCCTTGAAGGTGCCGTTGATGACGTCCTGCGCGTACTTCGTGAAGAGCGGACCCCAGGTGAAGCCAATGCCGGTGATCCATCCCTTGCCGGCTACCGACTTCACGCAGAGGCAGTGGAAGCCGATCGACTTGATGCCGCGCTTGTCCGCCGTCTGAACGACGGTCGCGGGCGAGTCCACGATCATCGTGACAACGTCCACGCCGGCGTCGGCGAGTGCGTTGACGGCCTCCGCCTCTTTCGCCGGGTCGACCCATGCGTTGTCCACGATCACCTGGACGCTGATGTTCGGATTGACGGTCTGGGCGCCGAGCGTGAAGGCGTTGATCGAGGTGAGGATGTTAGGGATTGGGAATCCGATGACCCAGCCGAGCTTGCCGCTCTTGGACTCCTTGGCGGCCGCGATCCCGGTGAGATACGTCATTGCCGTCGTGTCGGACCAGAACGTCGCGAGGTTGTCGGCGTTCTTGAACCCGGCAGGATGGGCGAACTTCACCTCGGGGTGCTTCTTCGCGACGTTGAGGGCCGGGTCCAGGTAGCCGAAGCTCATCGGGAAGATGAGCTTCGCGCCCTGCTGGATCATGTTCTCCATGACACGTTCGGCATCAGCGCTCTCGGGCACGTTCTCGGCCTCGATGAGCTTGATCCCCTTCACATTCTTCGTCATCTCGACCAGGCCTTCGTGCATGGCCTGGTTGTAGCCGTTGTCCTTGACCGAGCCGACGTGGAGGGCGCCGACAGTGAGCGTCGTGGAGCCGCCACTGTCGTCATCGCCGCAGGCGGCCGTGAACAGCGATAGGGCGCCGAGTAGCGCCAGAATCAAAAGGATGGGCCTGGTTCGGTTTGTAAAGGTCATGCGGTACTCCTTCATTCGTAGCGGTTAAGCCGTTTCGCCCGCACCCCTGCGGCGGGCAGATTCGCACACAAGAGCGTCAGTTTGTCCCTTCGAACACCTCCGACAGGCCAGCAGGCATCTGGTATTGGCGGCGCCGGCCCCAGGCGAGGAGCACGGCGAGCGTGAGGAGGTAGGGAAGCATGTCGAGAAGAAACGGCGAGATATCCGCCCCCCGGGCCTGCAGTTGGAGCTGGAAGGCGATGGCGCCACCGAAGAGGAGGGCGCCGGCGAGCACTCTCACCGGGTGCCAACTGGCGAAGATCACAAGGGCCACGGCGATGAACCCCTTGCCTGCGGTCATGCCTTCCAGCCATACCCCCGCGATGGACAGCGAGAGGTGCGCTCCCCCGAGCCCCCCGAACAGTCCTCCAACGAACAATGCCTGGTACTGAATGCGGGACGGGTTGAGCCCGGCCGCGAACGCCGCCGTGCGGCTCTCGCCTGTAGTCCTTACATGCAGCCCCCAGCGGGTCCGGTAGAGAAGCCACCAGACGAATGCAGCGGACGGCAGCAGGCCGAAAATGAGCAGATCGCCTTCAAACAGGACGGTGCCCGCGAACGGGAGCGAGCCCAGCCCGGGCACCTCCCAGTGATCCAGCCCCTCGATCTTTCGGCCGACGTAGTCCTTGCCGGCGAGGGCGGTGAGACCGAGCGAGAAGAGTCCCATCGTGAGCCCCGATGCGAGCTGATTGGCCCGTCGCGTGATCACCAGGTATCCGAAGACGAGGTTGAACAGGCCCCCCACCAGTGCGGCGACGAGCAGGGCAGGGTAGGCGTTGCCGAACTTCGCGGCGGCGATGAACCCGGCACAGGCGCCGGCGAGCATGCATCCCTCGAGCCCGAGGTTCACCATGCCGGCGCGTTCGACGATGACTTCACCAAGCGCGGCGTAGAAGATCGAGGTACCGGACCGTATCGACCCTGCGGCCACGCCCTGGGCAAACGGCGTACTCATGCGGCCACCGCCCGCTTTCCCCCGCGGAACGCAAGGACCGAGAAGAGCGTGAGCGCCATGAGCAGATTCACGCTCGCGAATGGCAGGCCGTGGCTGATCTGGAGCGAGTCTCCGCCGGCCGTCAGGACCGCGAGGACGAACGTGATGACCACGATGGCCAGCGGGTTGTGCCCGGCCAGCCACGCGGCGAGAAAGCCGATGAAACCGAAGCCCGGCGAGACGGATGGCCGCAAACGGCCCTGGATCGCCGAAACCTCGCCGAATCCGGCAAGCGCCGCCATAGCCCCGCCGAGGACGAGCATCCCGACGAGGTATCCCGCGACGGGGATGCCGTTCCGGTGCGCTGCCTCCGGATTACCGCCAATGGCCCGGATCTCGTATCCCCATCGGGTGTAGCGAAGGATCGCGAACATCGCCGCCACCGCGACCAGGCCGAACACCAGCCCCAGGTGGACGCGGTAGTCGCCGAGGGCCGGCAGGATCGCGCCTGCCGGGAACGGTTTGGACTGCGGAAAATTCGCGCTGAGCGGGTCCTTCCAGGGCCCGAACACGAAGTACTGCACGAAGAGAATGGCCACGTAGTTCAGCAGGAGCGTGCTGATGGTCTCGTTCAGCCAGCCGCGGGCCCTCAGGAACGCCGGTACCGCGGCCCAGGCTGCCCCCCCGGCGGCGGCGAACGCGAACATCAGCGGGAGCAACAAGGGGCGGTCGAGGCTTGTGAATTGCAGCGCCACCCAGCTCGCCGCCCAGGCGCCAATGTAGAGCTGGCCCTCGCCGCCAACATTCACGAGGCCCACCCGCGCTGGAATCGCCACAGCCAGCGCGCAGAGCAGCAGCGGAATCATCCGCACCAGCACCTCCGAGAACCCGTACTTCGAGCGCAGGGTGCTGTCGATGATGTCCCGGTACACCGCCACCGGGTTCTCCCCCTGGATGGCGACCACCACTCCAAACCCGATCAGTGCGATAAGGAGCGACACAGCAAAACGAAGCGGGCCGCGGCCGATGGCGGGAACGGCAGGCAACCGCCGAATGTCGAAACGCCCGAGGGCTGCCGGCGGCGCGGGCTCAGGCGTGGGCATGAGCGGCCACCTCTCCCCCGGTCATCAGGAACCCGACGGCTTCCGGCGTCGTTTCGGACGGGCGGAAGCTCCCGACGATGCGGCCGCCGTGCATGACGGCCAGTACGTCGCTCATTCCGAAGAGCTCGTCGAGGTCCTCGGAGACGAGCACAATCGCCGCGCCTGCGGCCCGCTCGCGGAGCAGTACTTCACGCGCGGCGGCCGCGGACGGAACATCGAGGCCGCGGGTGGGATAGAAGCACACGAGGACGGCGGGCTTCCGCGCCAGCTCCCGCGCGAACACCACTCGCTGCACGTTGCCCCCGGAAAGCACCCCGGCGGGAGCATCCAATCGTGGCAGGGAGAAACCGAGGTCGTGAGCGATCCCCTCCACGGCCTCCCGCGCCTGCGTCCACTGCATCCGAAGGCCCGCTCGCCCCTGGAAGCGGCGCCGCTCGGCCAGGACGAGGTTCTCCAGCACCGTCATCGTCGGGATCGTGCCCAGGCGGAGAGGGTCCTCCGGGACGAAGCCCAGCCCGGCGGCGAGCCGCCGGGCCGGCCCTGCGCGCGTGACATCTACACCCTTCACACGCACCTTCCCGATGCTGCACTTCCGTAGCCCCAGGATGACCTCCCCGAGTTCCACCTGCCCGTTCCCGGCGACCCCGGCGATCCCGAAGATCTCGCCGGCTCGGACGGCGAGCGAGACGTCCTGCAGATGGATGCGCCCCGCGGGATCGGGGGCGTCGACATCTAAGAGCTCGAGCACGGCGGCCCCGGCGGGGGGTGGTCCGGAGTCCGCGCGCGACTGGTGAAGCACGTACTCGTCGTTCCCAAGCATCAGCGCCACAAGCTGCGCCTCCGATGCACCGCCTGCCGCCAGCGACGCCGCCACGCGGCCGCGCCGGAGCACGGTGATCCGGTCCGCGACATCGAGCACTTCGCGAAGCTTGTGCGTGATAAACACCACGGAGAGCCCGTCCGCCCGCAACCGGCGAAAAACGGCCAGGAGCTCCTCGATCTCGTGCGGAGCAAGGACGCTGGTTGGTTCGTCGAAGATCAGGTACCGGACCTCGCCGAGCAACAGCTTTAGGATCTCGACCTTCTGCCGTTCACCGAGGGAGAGATCCGCGACCCGCGTGTCCGGGTGGATGCCGAAGCCGTACCGCCCGGAGATCTCCTCGATCCGCCTGGCTATGTGGGCGCGGGGCAGAACGAATGGCAGGGACGGCAGGGCGAGCGCCACGTTCTCCGCCACCGAGAGCGCCGGCACCAGGGTGAAGTTCTGGAAGACCATGCCGATCCGCAGCCGGCGCGCATCGTGGGGGGTCTTCAGGTGAACCTCGCGGCCATCCATGAAGATGGATCCGGATGTGGGCTGGTAGTAGCCGTAGAGCACCTTCATGAGCGTGCTCTTGCCGGCGCCGTTCTCGCCGAGAAGGGCGTGGACCTCGCCCGGCACGATGTCGAGGTCGATCGCGTCGTTGGCCACAACCCCGGGGAAGCTCTTCGTGATGGCCCGGAGGTGCAGGGCTCCGCCGGGCTTGCTGGAGGTTGCTACCGTCATCGGGCAACCCCGCGCGCCCCTACGTCATTCCGGGGGGCCGGGGCCCCTGTTGATTGCCCCGCCGACGGGGCCACCCGGCTGGCCGGCGCCGCGATGCTCGACCGACGGGAAATCCGGCCCAGCGCGGACCGCCCAGCCGAGTTGGACTGGAGCGATGATCGGGTCCCGCCATAGCGCACGGCGTAGCATTGCCGGT
>JBGOVF010000085.1:0-7964 GCA_041477975.1 Tepidiformaceae bacterium | reverse complement strand
TGGCAGATGGAGATGGAGGCGGCGTTCCCATTCGTCGAAACCGCCGACCAGCTCGAAGCGATCGCCGAGGTGAAGGCCGACATGGAACGGCCCCGACCAATGGACCGCCTCATCTGTGGCGACGTCGGCTATGGCAAGACCGAAGTCGCGGTCCGCGCAGCCTTCAAAGCGGTCGCCGATGGCAAGCAGGTAGCGGTGCTTGTGCCCACCACCGTCCTCGCCGAGCAGCACGGCAGCACCTTCCGCGAACGCACCGCCGGCTTCCCCGTCCGCGTCGAAGTCCTCTCCCGTTTCCGCAGTGAACAAGAACAGCGCGACATCGTCGCCGGCATCCTCACCGGCGAAGTCGATATTGCCATCGGCACGCACCGGCTCCTCCAAAAGGACGTCGAGTTCAAGGACCTGGGTCTAGTCGTCATCGATGAGGAACAGCGCTTCGGCGTGAGTCACAAAGAACGTCTGAAGCAGATGCGCGCGGAGGTCGACAGCCTCACGCTTTCCGCCACACCGATCCCTCGCACGCTCCAGATGTCGCTCGTGGGCATCCGTGACATGAGCTCCGTTATGTCTCCGCCGGAGGAGCGCCAGCCCATTCGCACCTACGTCATGCAGTGGGACGACGAAATCCTGCGCGAAGCCATCGACCGTGAGCTCCAGCGCGGCGGCCAGGTCTATTTCGTCCACAACCGCGTACACAACATCGAACGCATCGTCGCGCGCCTCCGTGAGATCGTCCCGGACGCCCGCATCGCGGTGGGGCATGGCCAGATGCCCGAAGAGCAGCTCGAGCGCGTGATGATGGAGTTCGGCGCGGGCGACCAGGATGTCCTCGTTTGCACAACCATCATCGAGAGCGGCCTCGATATCCCGAACGCGAACACGATCGTCATCAACAACGCGAACCAGCTCGGCCTGGCCCAGTTGTACCAGCTCCGGGGCCGAGTCGGACGCGCTGCCAATCGCGCCTACGCCTACCTGCTTTACGACAAGGACCTCGCGATGAGCGAACCCGCTCAGAAGCGGCTCGAGGCGATCTTTGAAGCGACCGAACTTGGCGCCGGCTTCCAGATCGCGCTCCGCGACCTGGAAATCCGTGGTGCCGGCAACGTCCTGGGCAACCAGCAGAGCGGCCATATCGCCGCCGTCGGCTTCGACATGTACTCGAAACTGGTGGCTGAGGCCGTCTTCGCCTTGAAAAGCGCCGTTGCCCCGCAAGCGGTCACCGGGCCGCCACCGCTCCCGCCCGCTCCCTCCATCGACCTTCCACTCAGCGCCCATATCCCAGAACAGTACGTCCCGGAGGTTCACGCCCGGCTGGCCGTCTACCAGCGCGTCGCCGATATCGAGACCGCCGAGGGCGTCGCCGAAATGCAGGCCGAGCTGACCGACCGTTTCGGCCCCATCCCGCGCTCCGTCGAAAACCTGCTCTACGTCTCGCTCGCGAAGTCGCTCGCCAGGCGTTGCGGCGTAGAAAGCATCAAGACCGACGAGTTCATGTTCCACATTCGCGTCCGCGGGGGAGTACGGGATGATGTGCGCGCCCGCGTCGAAGCCCTGCGTCTCCAGGGCATCCTCGTTGGTCCCAACCAGGTCCGGCTCGACAGACTCACCGCCGGCGGCGGCTGGATGCAACTCCTCGTCCGCGTCCTCCGCGCGATGGTTGGGGCGACCGCGTAGGCTGACCGCGCTCGGCTACAATCTCCCGCGCCAGGAGGGCAGCATGGCCATCGTCGTCCAGCGCAGCTTCACCATCGAACGAGGCACCTACAACGAATTCGAACGGCTCTCGCGCGAGCACATCTGGCCCTACATGGAAGCGCGCGGCTGCAAGATCCTGGGCCTCTTCACCAACATGCACGGCGGCAGCTCCGATGAAGTCATCCTCCTGACGGCCTACGACTCCATGGCACATTGGGAAGCGACCCGCATGGAGGTCCCGCCGCCCGTCGGCGCCAGCGATCACGTCCGCGCCCTTCACGGCCCCGCAGCCCAGGCCGCTCGCGACCGCGGCAAGCTCACCGTCCGCACCCACACACGCGTGCTGCGCCTCGCCACGAACTGGGTCGACCTCGGCGTCCACGCCGGCTAGGACGCGTCCGGCTCGTAGTCTCCTTCGTAACCGTCTGCATCCGCGCCGTCTCCAGGTTCGTTCTCCCCGAACCGCCCGTCGATCAACGAAAACACCGCGCCCACGAACCCAACGAGCACACCAGCGCCCGCTACCACCGCGTAGTTTCGCAACGGTATCGTGAGCATCGCCCTGGTGATCGTCCGAAGGTCCGCGACGAACGGGTCGGACCCGCCGATCCGTCCGGCGATCCACCAGGCGAACACGAAAACGAGCACGCCCGGTATGGCTCCCGCCGCCCCTGCGAACCCCAGGGCTCGCATCCGCGCCCATCCGGCGTACGAGAACACGACAAACAGGCTCGCTAGCGCCGTGGTCGCAGCCAGGACGAACGTCGCCAGCGATGCCCGGTCGTTCGTCTCCTGCGAGACCTGGCCGACGGCAACGTTCAGCATCCCCTGTGAGCTGAACCGGCTAATCGACTGGTCGCCAGTCCGGTCGAACGCTTTCAATCCGTCCTGGTACACAAGCGCCGATGAGCGGGCCAGGATCAGGTCCCGTAGCTGCGCGTTGTTGAGCCTCAGCAGTTCTTCCCGCGTGACCAGCACGTCCAGCGGATACCCGGGGATCTCGTAGGCCGGAGCGTCTCCGTTGGCCGCCAGTTGCCGCAACGGGTCGAGGTCCTCCACCAGCAGCCGGTCGACGTCGGTGACCACGGCAATCCCGCTCTGAAGCACCTTCGTCGCCCCAGCCGGCTCGGTCGATTGCTTCACGCTCAACGCGAAGAGCAGCAGGAACAGCGAAACCGCAAAGAGAACGGCGGCGAACGAACTCCGGCTCTCGTGGACGTCGGTCGCCTCGTCGAAGATCCGATCGCGGGCGGAGAAGCCGTCGCCGTAGCCCGCCATGGGCTACACCAGCCGGACGACGATCGTCCCGGCTATCCGGTCGTGAAGCGTCCGCCGGTGCGAATCGAACGCCGCAGAGAGGAACCCGGCCGCCGCCAGCAGGCACGCCACGGCAATCGCGGCCGCCGCCACCATCGTCGAGTCCCGAAACGCGAACGCAAGGATGATCCCGCCCGCAAGAATCAGCACGTAGATCAGCAACCCGATGACGCGCGCCATCGAGCCGAGCACACCCAGCGGCCGCCCGTCCGAACGAATGACCATCAACTGCATCACGGCTGCACCGACTGTCTGGCCCTTCCAGGCGAGTCCGATGAAGAAGTAGAGCAGAAGCGCGGGCGGGATCGCCCCGACGCAAGCCCAGAACGTGTTCAGCGCCGTCCCTGAAGGCTCCACCTTCTCGAAGTCTGACGAAATCAGGACGACGAGCGAGCCTACGGTGACGAGCAAGGCGGCGATGATGAACAGCACCAGCACATCGAGCGCGCCTGCGGCCACGCGAGATTCGAACGATGCGTAGTGGATGCGGAACGCAGGGCGGCGGGTGCGGCCGGTATCCTGGTTCATCGCGCGGCTCATCGTCATGGCTATCGGTTCAGTCTAGCCACGGCAAAGTAACAGCATAGACAGGCGCGCGTTCACGGCTCCTTTGGTGGTCGCCCGGTATGCTCGTCTCGTGGTGCTCCGACCCGTGCCTCGCGCATCCGCCATCGAATATCGCCCCTGGCAGCCGCCGATTTGGGCACTCGTTACCGTCAGCGCGCTCGTCTTCGGAGTCCTGCTGGGTGGCGCGTTCAGCCTCTGGTACACGCCGGGTCCGCTGGGCAAGTACGAATATCATCTCTGGCGCTGGGAAGCGTCCAACCTGCTCGACAATGCGTTCGCCCGCGTCGGCATCGGGCCCGACCCCAACGACACCTCCGGCGACGCCGCGGTCCGCAACTACTTCCGCCTCACAACGCAGCTACGCGCCGCCGAACAAGCGCCCACGCCAGACCTCGCGCTCGTAGACACGCTAACGAACGAGCGCGCCGTCTACGAGAACGATGTCGAACGCCTGCTCGAACGTTACATCGACGAGGCCATCACCTCCGCCGGCCTCCAGCGCCGGCTCCCACTCTTCACGGGCGTGCGGTTCACCTGGCCGCCGGTCGATTTCGAACTCACGAACCCGCCGGAACTACTCGTCCGTTCCCCGCGCGACAAGATCGAGCGGGCCGGCGATACGCTTTTGAGGAACGACCTCAGCCTCCGCCAGATCGAGGAGATCGAGGCGGATACGGACAACAAGAATACGGTTTCGCTGGTTGTCCCCATCGGCGGGATCGCCGCGTACCCCGCCATCGTCCGGGACGACCGTTCCTACGACTCGCTGCTCGATACCGCCTCGCACGAATGGGTGCACCACTACCTGGCCTTCTTCCCGCTCGGCGAGCAGTGGGGCAAAGGCGGCGACGCCGAGACGCTGAATGAAACCACCGCCAACATCGCCGGCCGCGAGATGGCAAACCTCATCCGCATGCAACACCCAATTCAGTTGGCTCCAGGCGAAGACGGCCAGGCGCCGCCCTCGCCCGCACCCACCGTCGACTTTAGCAAGGAGATGCGTGCCCTTCGCCTGAAGGTTGACGCGCTCCTTGCGGACGGCAAGGTCGACGAAGCCGAGAAGGCGATGGAGGTCGAGCGCGTCTACCTGGGCCAGAACGGCATCCAGATTCGCAAGCTCAACCAGGCCTACTTCGCCTTCTATGGCACCTATGGCGACAGCGCCGCCTCATCCAACCCCGTCGGTCCCAAGATCGAGCACGTCTGGGACCTGACGAACGATGTCGGCCTCTTCCTCCGCTCGATGAGCCAGGTCCGCAACCAATCGGATCTGGACCAGCTCATCGCGAAGCTAGAGGCGGGCCCGGCCACGGGATAACGGCCGGCCGGTGATAAACTGGACGCATGACGAAGTTGCTGACCGAGGCATTCGCTCGCATCGAACAACTCCCGGACGAGGATCAGGATGCGTTGGCCTCGGCCCTGCTTGCTGAACTGGCTTCCGAGTCGAAAATCGACGCGCTCATCGCCAGCCGCCCGGACGTCCTCCGCGAACTCGCTGACAACGCACTTGCTGAACACGCCGCCGGCAGAACGCGTCCGCTAATCCCAGGCACTTGATCTCCCACACGACAGCGGACTTTCGCCGGCTGTTGGCGGGGCTGCCCGAGCACGTCCGCCATCAGGCGGACATTGCCTACCGCCAATGGGCGGCCGACTCCACGCATCCCGGCTTGCAGTTCAAGCAGGTTGAGCCCAGACGACACGTTTACTCCGCCCGCGTAGGGCTCGGTTACCGGGCGTTGGGCGTGCGGACCGATGAGACCGTGGTTTGGTTCTGGATCGGCCCTCACGACGACTACGAACGGCTTCTTTCCGGCCGCTAACCTACCGGGTCAGCCACGCGAACTGTTGCGGCTTCCGGGTGCTTTTCGCGCTGATCATGATGTTCACGATGCTCGGCTTCTCCGTCGCCATCGCTTCCGTGAGCACCGGCCGCAACTGGTCCGGTGTGGTCACGAAGTAACCCTTCCCGCCGTAGATCTCGGCCATCTTCTCGTAGTGCGCGCTGGGCGTGTAGGCCGAAGGCGGGATACGCGTCGGGTCGAGTGTATCCGGTCCCCCGCCGATGCCGTTGTTGTTGATGATGATGAATGTGATGTTCAGCCCATAGCGCGCCGCGGTTTCCACTTCCATGCCGCTGAACCCGAACGCCGAGTCGCCTTCTATGCAGACGATCTTCTTGTCCGGGTGCACCGCTGCTGCCGCGATAGCCTGGCCGAGGCCCACACCCATCGTCCCGAACGTCGCCGCGTCCAGGCGGTGCCGGGGGAGGAAGTTCGGCATCAGCGTCCGGCCGATGTCCATCGTGCTCGCGCCCTCGTTCTGGATGATGGCATCGCGCGGGAGCAGGTCGCGAATCTCCCGGTAGACCCGGTAGTAACTCATCGGCACAGACTCGTCCTGCATCATCTCCTCGACGGTGGCGCCATTCTCTTCGATCTTCTTGTGTAGCCCGGTCCACCAGGTGGTCTCCGAGGGGTACTGCCACGGCTGCTTCTGGAGGGTCGCGTTCAGTTGGGCCGTGATCGCTTTCGCGTCGCCAACCAGCGCCACCTCCGTCGGGACGTTCGTCCCGATCTCCTCGGCGTTGATGTCCATCTGGATAACGCGCACCTTTTCGTTGAAGCGCGGCGGTGCGCCGAAGTGCATCATCCAGTTCAGGCGAGCGCCCATCGTGAACACCAGGTCGGCATTCTGCAGCGCGTACGACCGCGCCGGCGCAATCGAAAGCGCATGGTCGTCTGGCATCACGCCCTTGCCCATCGGCGAGGCCAGGTACGGGATCTGCGTCGCCTCGAGGAACGCCCGCACTTCGTTTTCGGCCCGTGAATAGGCCGCGCCCTTGCCGACGATCGCCAGCGGCCGCTCCGCCGACTTCAAAGCTGCCAGCGCTGCCTCGATATTCTCCTGCGGCGCGAGCATTCGCGGGGCATCCGGGCACTTCGGCGGGAAGCGCACTTCGTCCTCCTCCAGCGACCCGCTAATGATGTCGCCCGGCAGGTCGAGGTAGACGGCGCCCGGCCGGCCATAGATCGAAGTGCGCACCGCCTGCTCCACGTAGAAGGGCAGCCGGGCGAGGCTGTCCGGCCGCGCGCAATACTTCGCGAACGGCCGCGCCGCCTCGATCTGTGGCGCCTCCTGGAACGCGCCCTGGCCGTTCTGGTACGAATCGTTCGCTCCGCCGATCAGGATCATCGGCCAGCAGTTGGACCAGGCGTTCGCCATCCCGGCGATACCGTGGATCATCCCAGGCCCGGAAACACCGAGGCACACGCCCGGGCGGCCAGTGAGATAGCCCACCGCCGCCGCCGCATAGCTCGCCGACTGCTCGTTGCGGAAGCCGAAAAACTTGATGCCCTCGCGCTGAGCCATCATCGCAATTGGGATAACCGGGATACCGACGATCCCGAACATGTACTCGACGCCCTGCTGCTTCAGGGACCTGGCAACGATCTGCGCACCCGAAATCTGGGCCATTGTTCAAACTCTCCGAACCGGTTGGTGGGCGGAATCATACAGGCCGCCGCCCGGCTGCGTTCGGAGGACGGCCTGACCCTACGCGTCGCGCCAGCGCGGCTCGCGCTTCTCCGCCCACGCGCTCCGCGCCTCCAGGGAGTCTGCCGTCTGGCTCGTAAGGATCTGGTTGCGGTTCTCCAGTTTCAGCGCGTTCTCCAGCGAAATCCCGGTCACCGTCTCGTTCAGCACTTCCTTCGTCAGCCGTAGGCCCATCGGGCTCGCCTTCGCGACGATTCCCTGGGCCATCTGCATCGCGGTTGGCACCAACGCGGAAGGCTCGACGAGCTTCGTGACCAGCCCCATCCCGAGCGCTTCCTGGCCATCGACCAGCCGCCCCGAGTAAAGCATGTCCGCCGCGTGCGCGGCGCCAACGATCTTCGGCAGGAAGTACGAGCTGCCCACGTCAGCGCCGCCGAGCCCCAGGTTCAGGAACGAGCATGCGAACCGCGCGTGCTCCGTCCCAATGCGCATGTCGCAGGCTATGGCGAACGACAACCCGCCGCCTGTTGCGGGCCCGTTCACGGCAGCGATCAGCGGCTGCGGGCAGCGCCGCATCTTCACCACAACCTCCGCAATGTCCTCCTGGAAGGTGTACGAATCCTGCACGGGCCCCACGCCCGGCTGCCACTGCCCCTGCTCGCCGCCGGCCTTCAGGTCCAGCCCGGCACAGAATCCGCGCCCGGCCCCGGTGAGGATGATGATCCGCGTTTCGTAGTCCCGGTGCCGCTCATCGAAGAACTGGCGCAATTCCCGAAGCATCCCGTGGTTGATAGCGTTCAGCCGCTCCGGCCGGTTCATGGTCACGACGCCGATCGGCCCGTGCTTTTCGAAAATCACGTTTTCCATGCGCGGGAGTGTGGCGC
>JBGOVF010000515.1:0-2669 GCA_041477975.1 Tepidiformaceae bacterium | reverse complement strand
GACGGCGGCGAGTTCGCGAAGGTAGGCATCGAGGAACGCTTCGGCGGACTTGTGGGCGGCCGTTGTTGGCATAACGGAGAGGATAGGATTAAGGGGCGGTAGGAGCGAGGGTGGTGCGATACACTCCCGGCCACGGGAGCGCGTTGAAAGAACCATCTACCACGGAGACCGGGATGCGAACTTACTCGGTGGTAATTCATGACGCCGAGGAGGGCGGCTTCTGGGCGGAAGTGCCGGCGCTTGGCGCGTGCTACGCCCAAGGAGACACGGTGGAGGAGACACTCGAGGAAGTCCGAGGTGCGATTGAGAGTCACATCTACGCTCTTCTCGAAGATGGCCAAACAGTGCCGCGCGATGAATGCCTGCGAGTGGAGACCGTGACGGTGGAAGTCCCGACTGCCGCATAGTCGCATAGTCGTCCGCCGAACCGAGCGTAGATGGTCGATTCGAGAACCAGGTCGCGGGATACCTGGAGGATGTTGGCGATATGTACGAGCAGCGGTACTGGCGGCTGTTTGCCGGCGCTTGTGAGGGGCATTGCCGCCGCCATCCTGGTGAGCCGGGTCACGTTTGCTCGACGCCGCGTCCAACGAAAAGGCGGTCACCCGCCGCCGTTACCCGCCGTTCGTGTCGGCGTTCTCTTGCCGGCGGGACTGCCGCCGGAGGATGGAGATGACCACGATTACGGAGAGGACGGCGATTATCGCGGAGGCGGAGGAGCAGCGGGCGGCGCTCATGGGGGCGATCGCGGGGCTGGATGACGCGGCGCTAGGCGAAGCTGCGGCGTTGGGTGAGTGGAGCGTGAAGGATGCCCTGTTGCACCTGGCACGGTGGGAAGAGATCACGATCGCTGCCATCGAGCGCCACCTGGAGGGCGGGCCGGATGGTGAGAGTTACGAGGATTACCTGGCGTGGAACGAACGGTGGCAGCGCGAGGACGCATCCGTGCCTGTGACGGCGGCAAAGGCGAAGAGCGGCGAGACGTGGGGCCGACTGCTGCGCCTGCTTGGAAGTGTGCCGGAAGCGCGTTGGGACGGGGATGTGGTGGCTCAGGCGCGGGGCGCCGTGGCGGAGCATTATCCAGAGCACGTGACCGCGATCCGGGCGTGGCGCGGCCAGTAGCAACGGCCGCGGCTGACGGCCCGAGTTGGTGCGAGTCATGCGCCCCACCGGGGCGCGGCTACAGCCGAACTCGTTAGCTGGCGCGGCGGGCGGTGGCGTTGGCGCGGCGCTTCGCGAAGGCGGCTTTGCCGCGGCCGCTCCGTTCAATGAGCTTGCGGTTTGCCTCCTCCCGTTCAGGGAGAGGGCGGGCAGGGGCCATCTTGCCGGACTCGAGCGAGTTGGTGGTGTAGCTGCAGTTCGGGTAGTTCCAGCAGGCGTAGAAGATGCCTCGGCGGCCGCTGCGGGCCTGCTTCTCCACCAGCTGGCCGGTGTCCGGCTCCTCGGGGCAGGGGACACCGACCGGGACGCCGGCACGGAAGTCGCACTTCTTCGTTTCGCGCTGGACGCAATCGATGTAGGGGCCGTAGGGGCCGGTTTTCTGGATCGTGGCCGATGCGCATTTCGGGCAACGGTAGCTGGTCTCGGTGGCGGGAGCGACGAGCACCGGCTTGCCATTCGGGCCCATGGGGAGCGAGTTCGTGCATTCGGGGAAGCGCGGACAGGCGAAGAACTTGCCGTTGCGGCCCCACTTGATCACCAGGTTCGCCTGGTCGCAAACGTTGCAGCGGATGTCCGTCTCGGTCTGGCCGACCTTGCCGGCGTCTTCCTTGGCGTCGTCGAGCTGGCGCTTGAACTCGGGCCAGAATTCGCGGAGGACGGAGTCGTACTCCTTTTTGCCCTCGGCGACCTCGTCCAGTTCCTCTTCCATTTCGCCGGTAAAGGGCACGGCGACGTACTTTTCGAGGTGCTGGACCAGGAGGTCGTTGACGAGGAAGCCGAGTTCCTGGGGCACGAGGGCGCGGCCTTCCTTGGTTACGTAGTCACGCTTCTGGACGGTCTGGACGATGGTGGCGTAGGTGCTGGGACGGCCGATGCCCTGTTCTTCGAGCGCCTTCACGAGTGAGGCCTCGGTGAAGCGAGGCGGCGGCTGCGTGGCGTGCTCTTTCGCTTCGATGACACGGCGGGCTAGTGCTTCGCCTTCGCTGAGCTCCGGGAGCGTCGCCTCCGCGTCCTCGTCTTCATCCTCCGAGGCGCGTTCGTGCACGTCGGCGCCGTAAACGGCGAGGTGGCCGGCGAAAATCAGGTGCTGGGCGCCGGCCTTGAATATGCCGCGGACGTGGCCGGCTTCCTTCGCTTCGATTTCGACATCGACACGGTCGAAGCGGGCGTCCTCCATCTGGCTGGCCATAAAGCGCTGCCAGATGAGTTCGTAGACGCGCATCTGCTCCGTGTTGAGGCGGCCGCGCAGGCTCTGGGGCGTGCGGGCGGCGCTGGTGGGGCGAATGGCCTCATGGGCTTCCTGGGCGCCGCGCGTGCTGGTGCGGTAAACGCGTTCCTTCGCGGGGACGTAATCGCTGCCCCAGCGGCCGGCGATGTAGCGGCGGGCGTCGGCGCGCGCGCTCGGGGCGATGTTGAGAGAGTCGGTGCGCATGTAGGTGATGAGGCCCTCGTCGCCGAGGCCTTCGTAGAGCTGCTGGGCAGCCGACATGGCACGAGCGGCCGACATG
>JBGOVF010000488.1:0-2817 GCA_041477975.1 Tepidiformaceae bacterium | reverse complement strand
GCTCGTCTGAGGCCTTAACCCGGAACCGGACCTTTCCCGTTGACGGTCTAACGTCGTGGCAAGGTGCAGCGCGGATGCGCCCAGGAGAATGAACGTGATTGGAAAGCTTGCCCTGGCCGTCGCCGCACCGCTCGCCCTCGCTGGCGCGCTCGGCGCCACAATGGCTTTTGCACAGACCGGCAACGACCCGGCGCCCACGCCCGCTCCCAACCAGGCCCCGGCGAACCCTGGCGACGACCACGCCGGCTGCCCCAACCACGACCGCGGCGGCGATTCGCAGGCGTCACAGAGTTCAGTATCGTCAGACCAGTACTAGCAGCCCCGTACAGCCTCTGACGAAACGCAAAGGCGCGTGGACACATGTCCACGCGCCTTTCGTAGGTGGTTCAGGCGAAGCGTTAGACGCCGATCGCGTGGCGCGCCTGCTTCACGAGGTCGCGCTCCTCGGGCGTCAGTTCTTCCCACGGCTTCAGCACTTCGTCTTTCAGTGGGAAGATGTGCACGGCGTCCCAGCCGCAAACGTCTTCGCAGAGCCGGCAGCCCGTGCATTTCTTTTCGTCCACGGTGCTCACGCCGAAGAAGTCGTCGGTGCGGTCGGAGCGCTGCAGGCTGAGTGCATCGAACGGACAGATGTTGATGCACAGCTCGCAACCCGAGCCAATGCACTTCTCCTCGATGACGACGGCCTTCGGCCACTCGTTCTTCTTCAGCGAGCGGCACACACTGCCGAACGTGTCCAGGATCGCCTCCGGTGGGCAGACAATCCCGCACGCCCCGCAATCGATGCATAGCGTCGGGTCGATAACGTGGAGCTGGTTCCGCTCGCCCGTGATGGCGTTCGTCGGACAGCGCTTGGTGCAGGCCGTACAGCCGATGCACGTCTCAATAATCGAATACGGCAAGAGCAGTCCTCTCGTCGGAATGTGCTTCGCGGATCATACCACCGGGGCTCCATCACGTCCGGCGAGGCTCAGGTCGGCCCCGCCGCCGCCAGTACGCGCCCGAGCAGCGCCTCCGCGCTTCCGTCGAACGGCGGCTCCCGCCGCTCCACGAGCGCGATCGCCAGACCGATTCCCCGCAGCGCCGCGCTCTTCGCCTCGTCGCTGTAAGCCATCGTCCGGCTCCGTTCGGCGAAGATCTCAACATCGCGCACGTAGTACGAAAGGTCCCTCGCAACGATCACGTCGAGGTCCAGGTCCACGAAGTCGATGCCCCTTCCGCGGACCGCGCCCGGAAGCGCTGCGTCACACTTCGCCCCCGTCCAGTTCCCGCGCTCGTCGAACGAGACCAGCACCGTCAACGGTTGAGTCAAACCGACGTAGTGGAATCCGTATGACCGTGGCTCCGCTGGCCGGGGCAGCGCCTCCCGCTTGTCGTGCAGCTCCGAATCGTGAAACACGATTATCCACTCATCGCCCAGCGCCTCAACGAGGTCGCCGTCCCATTCGTACTTCACGCTCCCGTCGAACTTCAGTTTTCGCACCGTAACCGGGTTGCGCATCAGGTAATCGTAAAGCCGCGCCGAACCGCTTGCCTCCGACCGCTGCTAACATCCCGTTAACCTCACGCCCCCATCGTCTTTTTTCGAATTGAAGCCACAACCGCTCCTCGCTCCCTACCTGGCGGAAGCGCTCGGTACCTTCGCCCTCGTATTCGCGGGCCCGGGTTCGGCCGCCGTCAACGCGGCCAGTGGCGGCGGCGTCACCGGCGTCGGCGTCGGCATGTCGTTCGGGCTCATCGTCATGGCGATGATCTTCGCGATCGGCCACATCTCGGGCTGCCACATCAACCCCGCCATCACGCTGGGCTTCCTCGTCATTCGCCGCATCAGCGTCTTCAAGGCCGCTGGTTACATCGCGGCCCAACTCGCCGGCGCAGTCCTCGCCGCTCTCGCGATCGTCGCGATCGTCGGCGATGCCGGCGACGCGGGCGCGACCACGCCCCACATCGGCGGCGTCGATGGAGCCTTCTGGTCAGAACTCATCCTCACCTTCTTCCTCGCCTTCGTCGTCTTCGCCGTTGCCACCGACGAGCGCGCCCAGGGAGCGTTCGCCGCCATCGCCGTCGGTGGCTATGTCGGCTTCGCGGCCACCGGCTGGGGCCCCGTCGCCAACGCCTCCATGAACCCCGCTCGCAGCTTCGGCCCGGCCGTCGCCGCCAATGTCTGGGAGGCTCATTGGGTGTTCTGGGCCGGCCCGATTGCCGGCGCCCTTCTCGCCGCGCTCGCTTACGAACTCTTCCGCGAACCGCACGCCCCGGGGCCCGTCCCCGACTAGCCCCACCCCCTGGAGGCAAAATCATGGAACCCGCCGAACTCGCCCTTCTCCGCTCTCAAGTTGCTCGCGAGTCGTATCGTCTGAAGGATGAATTCGCTGGCGTATTCAGCGCTGAAACGATCGAACGCTACATCAACGAGTCCTGGGACGCCCTCCAGGGCACCCGCCCGCGACTCGCGACGTTCTTGCCGATCTTCGTCCGGCGCTTCGCCCGCGAACGCCTCCTCGCCCTGGCCCAATCGGAAGGAAAGATGACCAAAGACCACCCAGAAGTGCTGTTCGTCTGCGTACATAACGCCGGCCGCTCCCAGATGGCCGCCGTGCTCACCTCCCACCTCAGCGAAGGCCGCGTCCGCGTCCGCTCCGCCGGCTCAACCCCGGCCGCCGAAATCAACCCCGTCGTCGTCGAGGCAATGCAAGAAGTTGGCCTGGATCTCTCCCAAGAGTTTCCCAAGCCGCTCACCGACGATTTCGTCCAGGCGGCGGACGTCGTCATCACCATGGGCTGCGGCGATGCCTGCCCCGTCTACCCCGGCAAACG
>JBGOVF010000055.1:0-9507 GCA_041477975.1 Tepidiformaceae bacterium | reverse complement strand
GAGAGTTCCCGGAGGATCCCCGATGTCGCACAGCGAGAAGGAAGTTCCGCACCAGGTCGTTGTTTTCCGCGTCGCTGAGACGCGCTATGCCATCGACATCGCCGGCGTCGACGAAATCCTGGCCGTGCCGCCGATTACGCCGATTGCCGGCGCGCCGAACGGCGTCGTTGGACTGGTGAACATTCGTGGCCGAATCGCGCCCGTGTTCGACTTGCGTTGGAAGTTCGGCGTCTCCACCAACAGCGACGCACAGGCGAGCCGTCTCGTCCTCGTGGAGACGGGCGCGGGGCCGGTAGCGTTGCACGTGGACTCCGTGGAAGAGGTGCGGACGGTGGGACAGGGCGAAATTCAGCCCGTGCGCACTCCAGGAGCAGGCGATGGCCTCGGATACCTCCGCGGCGTGCTGCGGCGGGCGGACGAACTCGTACTCTGGGTGGATCATCTGACGCTGGTGCCAGACTCCGCAGTCCGCTCTCTCCGGCTCGTGGCCTAAATCTCCTCGTAGCAGGCATCCACGCAGCGGATACGGCCCGCGTCCTCGAGAAGATCGAGATGCCCCTGGATGGTTGATGCTATCTGCCAAAACCGGCGCCGCACGGCCTTCGGGTAAAGCTCTTCGGCGATCGGAAACAGTCGCGCGGAGCCCAGGATTCGGACCGCTTCCAGCACGCGCTCCGAACGCTGGTCGACCTGGACGAGATTCGCGGCGATCGTCTCGGAGACATTGTCGAATGGCTCACCGTGGCCGGGCCAACAGCGCGTGAACGAGAAGCCCTGGAGGCGGCGCAGGGAATCCACGAAGCGCGGGAGGCTGCGGAAGCGGAGAGCCTCCCCCGGAGCCGCCGCTGCGCGTTGAATCGGCGGTGTGGGCGTGATCTCGGGCAGGAGTTGGTCGCCGGAAAAAAGCCAGCCTTCTTCGGCCTGGAGGACGATCAGGTTTCCCGGAGTGTGTCCGGGCATGAGGACGGCCCGGCCCCCGGCCGGGAGGTCGCGCTCAGCGTCGACCGAAACCGACGGGCTGAACGATTCGTAGCGAAGCCCGCTGGGCCAGCGCCCGTCGCGGGCGGCCGGCGGGTACTCCTTCGAGGCGGCGGCCCGCGCAGCCCAATGGCGTCTCGTGTGAAGGCCGCTGAGCACCTCAGCCTGGACGTCGGCAGGAGCCCCGGAGGCCCGCACCAAAGATTCGAGCATTCCGAACTCGGCATCGCTTCGAAGCTGCGGGGCCGCAGCGAAGTGGGCATCTGCTGCGCCGAGTGCCACGCCAATGCCCCGGGACTCCCACCACCGCCCGAGCCCGGCGTGGTCGAGGTGGCCGTGGGTCGCGATGACGAGGCCAGGAAGCCGTCCTGCCAGGTCTCCGGCTAGCAGCTCTCGTGCGCCTCTGTAGTCCGGCCCGGTATCGACCATCAGTCGCTCGCCCGCCCCTTCTACAATGTAGACGTTGTTGTAGGCCATCGGGATTCGGCGGACGTCCGGCACCGGGCGAGTCTAGCGCCCGGTGGGGCTTGCGGCCCAACTCGCACCGGGCGATTTTGCCGCGTACCATCGCGCCTTTGGAGGGTTCATGTCAGTGTCACCCGCTTCGGCGGCCTCGCGCCTTTCGATCGAGGACGTCGAAGGCATCCGAACCGTCGCGGAGCGACTCCAGGAGAGCGTCGAGCGAGTCATCGTGGGCAAGACCGAAGTCGTGCGATTGGCGATGGTGGCGCTTCTTTGCGAAGGGCACATCCTCCTGGAAGACGTGCCCGGGATCGGGAAGACGACACTCGCGAAGGCGATCGCTCGCTCGCTGAACTGCTCGTTCCGGCGCATCCAGTTCACGCCGGACTTGATGCCTTCAGACATCACGGGGATCAACTACTACAACCAGAAGGCCGGCGAGTTCGTTTTTCGCGAGGGCCCCCTGATCGCGCAGGTGGTACTGGCCGACGAGATCAACCGGGCGACGCCGCGCACCCAGGCGGCACTGCTGGAAGCAATGGAGGAACACCAGATCACCGTCGAGGGCGTGACGACGGCGCTGCCGAGCCCGTTCCTCGTCGTCGCCACCCAGAATCCAGTCGAGCTGGAGGGGACGTTCCCGCTCCCGGAGGCGCAACTCGACCGTTTCCTGGTAAGGCTCAAGCTTGGGTATCCAGACGAAGCGGACGAGGACGAGATCCTGGTCCGTTTCGAGACATCCAGCCCGCTCGACACGCTCACTCCCGTGGTGGATGGCGCCGAGCTCGTGCGGCTCGCGAACGCGCTCAAGCACCTCCACGTCGACCCATCGGTGCGGATGTACGCAGTGCGGCTGGTGCGCGCGACACGCGAGGACCCCGCGTTTGAGCTCGGAGCGAGCCCGCGGGCAAGCCTCGCCCTGTTCCGAACCGCTCGCGCCTACGCCGCTATCTCGGGCCGCGACTACGTCTTGCCCGATGACGTGAAGACGATGGCTCCGTACGTCCTCCCCCACCGCTTGATACTTTCGACGCAGGCGCGTCTTCGCGGACGGGAGACCGACGAACTGCTTGCGGAGCTGCTGCGACGGGTGCCCGTCCCCGTAGAGGGATAGGCCGATGCCGTTTCGGGACGCGTGGCTCCTTATCGGCGGGCTGTTGCTGTTCGCCGGGTTCGCGGCGGCCGAGCCGGCGATCGCCGCCGTGGGCGCTGTCGTCATTGTGCTCGGCGCCGTCAGCCGTTACTGGAGCCGGCACCTGTTCGACCGCGTGGTGCTCCGCCGCACGCTCGCCGAGCGGCGTGCGTTCGTTGGCGAAGAGGTGGGCATGGCGGTAGAGCTGGTGAACCGCAAGCCGCTGCCGTTGCCGTGGTACGAATGGCGCATCGGGCTCGTGGAGCAGTTGCCGGTTGAGGGTGAATCGCTGGCCGGGGCTGCCGCTCCCGGGCTGAGCTGGCTCGTACGCCGCGGCGCGCTGGGCTGGTATCAGCAGCATCAATGGGAATTCAAGCTGCGGCCGGCGAGCCGCGGTTTCCACCTGCTTGGGCCTTCAACGCTGAAGTCCGCGGATCTCCTTGGCGTGTTCCCACGGACCTCGGAGGACCGCGAAATGCAATCGCTTGTGGTCTTCCCGCAGGTGTTCACGCTCGAGGACCTGGGCCTCCCCTCGCAGCGTCCGTTCGGCGAACGGAAGGGCGGCAACCGCGTCTTCGAAGACCCACTTCGGATCGCCGGTTTGCGACAGTACCGGCCCGGCGATCCCCTGCGCCGCATCGACTGGAAAGCTACAGCCCGAACCGGCGACGTGATGTCCCGGGTGTACGAACCTTCCGCGACGCAGCAGCTCTACGTCATGGTGAACATCGATACGATGCTCCACGCCTGGGAAGGCTACCTTCGAGACGACCTGGAGCGGACGGTTTCGGTGGCGGCGTCGCTCGTGGTGTGGGCGGCCGGCGCCCGGTACGCCGTGGGGCTGCTCGCGAATGGCGCGTTCCCCGATGCGGACCGCCCGATCCGCCTTGCTCCTTCACGCTCACGTGACCAGCTCGCGCGATTGCTCGAGGCGCTTGCCGTCATCCAGCCGCTGACCATGGGCGACCTCGCCGGCGCCATCCGCCGGGAAAGCGGGCGCATGCCCGCCGGGTCAACGATCGTGGTCGTTGCGGCCCTCATGCCCGATGCGCTCGCAGGCGCGCTCGCCCGGTTGCAGGATGAAGGCCACAACGTCTTTGTCGTAGCCACGTCGGAGCGTGTGGGGGGAAACGTGCCCGCTTCAATCCCAATGCGCACGGTGAAAGGTGTCGCGCGCGACTGGGCCGCAGCTCGATGATCGCGCGATTCGCCGTCGTCGCATCGATCGTTTGCGAGGGCCTCGCCGTCTACGTGCTCGCGGAGTTCCTCGCATCCGGCTACGGCGCCGAGGGCCAGCATTCAATCGGAGCCTGGGCGTTCGTGCTGGTCGCCGTCGCCGCATGGGGGCTACCCAGGGTGGTCGGGGGGTTCGCAATAGAGGAGCGAGCAGCGCGCGGATTTACCGTCGGGCTTGCCTTCCTCCTCATGTACTCGATCCTCAGGATCGAGATCGCGAATGACCTGCGAGTCTGGGATTGGAGCTGGACGCGAAGCTTCCTGCATGACGCCGGGGGATCAGCGGCTTCGGGCGGCCACGCGCTGGTGGGGAGCGTGTTGCTCTTAGCGGTATGGGTTCGCACAAGCGTGCGTTCCGGCGATGAGATCGAAATGGAGTCGATTCCGCGCACAGTCGGCTACCCGTTCCTGCTAGTGACCGTCTTCGTCGTCCTCGGTGCAGCAACGGGCCGCTCCGCCGAAGTTGGCCGGGGCGCCGCAGCGTTCTTTGCGGTCGCCGTGCTCGCTCTTGCGTGCTCGCAGTTGGCGATGAGCGGGACGACCATTGGTGAGATGCGGGCCGGCGGAATCACCGGGGTGCTGCTCGGCGGTACGGTGATCGCGAGCGTTATCGGGGTGCTTCTCTGCGCGCTCCTCCTCGGGTTGTTGGGGCCGGTGCTGGGGCCGATCCTCGGCGCCGTCGTGGAAGCAGTGTTGACCGCCGTGCTGACCCCGATCGCGTGGATCCTCATGAAGTTCTTCGACCTCATCTTCAACGGCGCCAGCCCGTTCCCCAACGTGACCCAGACCGCGCAGCAGACGGCGCAGGACGCTTCCAATCCGAAGCAGGCGGGTGAATCCGGCTTCCACCAGTTCGTTGTCATGCTGCTGCGGGGCTTGGCCCTCGTGATCGTCGCCGCAGCGGTTGCCGGGCTCGTGGCGTTCTTCACCAGGATGCGCCGCCGCTCTGCGCGCGCGGCGAGCGATGGCCGGACGGCTGCCGGGGCGGGGGGACTTGGGGACGACCTCCGCGGCCTGTTCCGCTCACTCTTCTCCCGTTCGGGTGCGCGCGATTCGTTACCTTCTTCCTCCGAAGCGGTGCGCCTCTATCGCGAGGTGCTGGAGCGGGCGGAAGCGACCGGCCGGCCACGTGAGGCAGCGGTGACGCCCGCGGAGTTTGCCCCGGTTCTCAGCGAAACGTTCCAGGCGAGCGTGACGGACGACATTACGCGCGCCTTCGAGCAGGCCCGCTACGCGGGCCGCGAGCCGGGCGCGCGGGAGCTGGGCGAACTGCAACAACGCTGGCGCGCCGTCCGCTAGCCGTTCATTCCCGCCCGGTTCTCGATCGTCGCCCATCCTGGACCGGAGTCGACGACCACTGGAACAGCGGCGGAGGAATCGACCCTCGCGCAGAACTCGATGTCGGCGGCAAGCCCGAGGCGCGCGAGGAGCCGGCCGTGGTGCGATTCCCGGAGCAGTGCACCGAGGCGGCCAGGCGCGCCTTCAACCAGTTCCGTCGCAACACGTGCCGCATCTCCGACACGCGCCCCGGGAGACCGAATGGAGATGGCCGCTGCGATAACTCCGGCTGCCGCGAAATCGTCGAGGGCGAACCGCGCGCCCCGATCGCTCCCCGCGCACACGACGACCACGCGGGAGCAGGTCGCGGCCATGCGGGCCGTCGCTGCCACGTTCGCTGGCGCGCCGGCCACCACCGCACCGCGGCCGGCGAGCGCGCAGAGGGCGGTCGTCCCGTTGGTCGTGAATAGGAGCGCCCGCCGCCCGGCGACGTCCAGCGCGGACGCCTCCAGCGGCGAGTTCCCATGGTCGAAGCCCTGCGGCGCCAGTCCCCCAACTTCGCCGAAGAGGAGGCGGCCTTCATCATGCGCGCGCCGACGGGCGAGTTCGATGTCATCGACCACCACGAGGTCCAAAGTGCCACGTTCGAACAACGTGGCGATTGTGGTCGTGGCGCGGAGCACATCCACGACCACGAAGCAGTCCGCGGGCATCACCAGGGCTTCCGCCGGCGTAAGCGCGACGTCGATGAAGTTGGTCACGCCCAAAGCATCGGGCCTGCGACGACTGAAGGCACGCTGCTTGGTAGGCTGACAGAGATGGACGCACGGCCGGTCGGCATCTTTGATTCGGGGGTCGGCGGGCTGGGCGTGCTGCGCTACCTGCGAGAGATGGCGCCCTCCGAGGACTTCCTCTATTTCGCCGATACGGCCTACTTCCCCTACGGCCCGCGGCCGGCCGCCGAGGTGCGGAAACGCGCCTTCGCGGTCGCGAACCGGCTGCTGGCAGCCGATGCCAAGATGATCGTCGTCGCTTGCAACACGGCCTCGGCAGCGGCAATCGAGGACTTGCGCGCGTCGTTTCCGGTCCCGTTTGTGGGAATGGTGCCGGGCGTGAAGCCGGCCGCCTCAACGTCACGGAGCGGCCGAGTAGCAATCCTGGCGACCGCCGGCACCCTCGATGGAGATTTGATGGCCCGAGTGGTCGAGGAGTTCGGACGAGGGACGAAAATTGCCAGTGTGTCCGGAGCGGGGCTCGCAGAACTGGTGGAACAAGGCCGTGCGCAGTCGCCAGCCGCCCGCGCAGCTGTGCGTCGGGCGCTCGAATCGGAAGTGCAGGCCGGTGCCGACACCGTTGTCCTCGGCTGCACGCATTATCACTTCCTGGCCGATGCAATCCGCGCCGAATTCCCGGACATCCAGATCGTCGATACGAGCGAGGCCGTGGCCCGGAGAGCGGTCCAGGTCCTGGCCGAGAACGACCTGGCGGCGCCGGAAGGACGAGCCGGTGAAGTCCGCTTGATTGTCTCTGGCGACCGCGAGCGATTCCATGCGAGCATGTCTTCGCTGGGGTTTAGTCGCGCAAGTGCGGGGGTGGGGTCGTGAACTATTTCGAACGGTTGGCCGAACGAAGCCGCGCGGTGAACTCGCTAGTCTGTGTGGGCCTCGACCCCGATTTCAAGCGCCACCGGGCCACGGACGTGGCCGACTTCAACCGCGCGATCATCGAGGCCACCGCCCCGTACGTCGCGTGTTACAAGCCCAACATCGCGTTCTACGAGCAATGGGGGATTGAAGGGTTGCGCGCGCTCGAGCAGACGCTCGCGGCCGTCCCGCCCGGTATCCCGGTTATCGGCGACGTGAAACGCGGCGACATGGGCAACACCGCGGAAGCCTATGCGCGCGCCATGTTCGAGGTCTGGGGCTTTGATGCTGTAACCGTGAACGGTTACCAGGGGCTTGATGCGGTGGCGCCCTTCCTGGCGTACGAAGGCAGGGGAGTGTACGTCCTTTGCCGCACCTCCAACCCATCCTCCGCGGAATTCCAGGAACGGCGGCTGGACACGGGCCGGCAACTGTTCGAAGAGGTCGCGCTGACGGCCACGTCCTGGTCGCCGAACGTGGGGCTCGTTGTAGGCGCGACCGCGCCCGCTGAACTGCGCCGCGTCCGCGAACTGGTGCCGGAGGCATCGATCCTCGTGCCGGGTGTGGGGGCACAGGGTGGTCGGCCGGCGGAAGTGGTGGCGGCCGCCGGCGGGAAGCCGGGACGGATCGTGGTCAGCTCGTCGCGCGCCATTCTCTATGCGGCCGAGGGTGCGGGCTTCGCCGAGGCGGCAGGCCAGGCCGCGCGCCAACTCCGCGACGAACTCGCCGCGGCGCTCTCGCCCGCGTGATCCCCGATGTGGCCCCGGGAGAGATCTACCGCATGAGACGGCAGCACCCATGCGGTGGCTGGGAGTGGAAGGTAACCCGAACGGGCGCGGATATCGGAATGGAGTGCTTGACCTGCCATCGCCGAGTGATGGTGGAACGCCGCAGGTTCGAATCGCGGATGAAGGCGCTTGTCAGCCGCGATGACTAGTCCCACGCGGATACCGCTGCTTCAGCAACGACCGTTCCGCATGCTGAGCTTCACGCGGTTTTCTTCCCGCGTGGCTCAGAACGCCCTCAACTTCGCGCTTGTCCTCTTAATCGTCGACGAAACCGGCAAAGCATTCCTGAGCAGCCTCCTCGTCCTGGCCCTCGTTGTACCGTCGACGGTTGCGGGCATCGTCGCGGGCACGGCCGCCGATGTCTTTCCCAAACGGCTGCTCATCGTCGCCGGAGACCTGGCACGCGCCGGGATCTGCCTCTACTTCATCTCCGGGCCGGGCGGCATTGGTTCGTATTACGGGGTCGCCATCCTCCTCGCGACGGCGAGCCAGTTCGCATCGAACGCCGAAGGAGCCACGCTCCCGGCCATCGTCGACCGCTCCGAGCTGGCGCACGCGAACGCAATCAGCCACGCCGTGGGTGGTGGCGCGCAACTCCTCGGCCTCGGCATCCTGACGCCAGTTGTGCTGCGGCTGGTCGACAGCCCGGAGACGCTGTTCGCGATCTGCGCGGCGCTGTTCGCACTTGCCGGCTGCCAGGCGATCCTGATCGGTTCAACACGATCGAAGGCCCGGCAGGAAGTGGGTGGCAAGTCAGACGGTTCCTGGTGGCTCGCCGGGTGGCGGCAGCTTCGAAGCGACAGCGCCGTGATGCACGCCGCGATCGAGCTCACGCTTATCTCGACGGCAATCATCATCCTCAGCGGCCTCATCCCGGCTTACATCAAGGACGTGCTCGGCCTCCCCGTCGATATCGGGGCTGTGATTCTGACGCCCGCCGCTCTGGGAGTGGTGTTCGGGCTGCGAATCGCGGGGTTTCTCGCGCACCGGGTCCCGCACGCCGCGCTCAGTTCCTTCGGGTTCATCGCGTTCGTGGTCCTCCTTGGAATGCTGAGCATTGTCAATGAGACGTCGAGTTTCCTTGGCGGGTTCGGCGCGCTTTCGTGGCTCAACAGCGTGCAGATCGGGCACTTCGACGGTGGCGGAGTGATCGCGATGCTGATCATGTTCCCGTTGGGCTTCTCGTTCGCCACGGTGACCGTAGCCGCGCAGACACTCATCAACGACCGGGTGCCACTGCATCTCCAGGGGCGAGTTGGATCGACGCAGGCTGCGATGTCGGCCATTTGCGCATCGCTTCCGGTGCTTGCGGCCGGCGCGCTCGCCGATGTGGTGGGCGTCGCTCCCGTGATTGCTATCGTCGCGGGCACAATCGCCATAGGCGCGATCGCAAACTTGCGCGAGCCGCGGTGGCTTGCCGGCGCCCCAACCGCTGCCCAGCCCGAGCGTTCATTGACTCGCTGATCGAGGCACTCCTATCATCGAGTCAGGGTGGGGTCCCACCCGGAGGATGACCGCCGTGAAGGAGCTGAGCATTGAGAGTATTCGTCTCAGCCTGATGAACTACCAGCGCGTCGTCATCCTGCGCGAGAAGGATGCGGATCGGTATCTCCCGATCTGGATTGGGCCGGCTGAAGCAGACGCGATCGCCGTCCGGCTCCAGGATGTCTCCGTTGCCCGGCCGCTAACGCATGACCTCCTCCGCAACCTGATCGAACAGATGGGCGGGCGCGTCGCCTACATCGTCGTCAACGACCTTTCGAACGATACCTTCTTCGCGCGCATCGTCCTGGATGTGAATGGTGAGACGATGGAAGTCGACTCGCGCCCGTCGGACGCCATCGCCCTGGCAGTGCGCGTGGAGGCGCCGATTTACGCGGAAGACGACGTATTGGACCGGGCCGGCGTGGTTCTCGACGAGGACGGACAGCCGGCGGAACAGGCGGGAATTGGTCCCTCCAGGCCGGTCGATGCAGCCGAACTTGAGCGG
>JBGOVF010000439.1:0-3047 GCA_041477975.1 Tepidiformaceae bacterium | reverse complement strand
GGCGAAATGACGCGCGAAGGGGACGACTTCTTCGGCCGCCACGTGAACCTCGTGGCCCGCGTGGCCGGCCATGCGACGGGCGGTGAAATCCTGGTCTCAGGGCTCGTGCACGACCTGGTCGCCGGGCAGGGGTTCGAGTTCACCGACGCCGGCGAGCGGAGCATGAAGGGGTTCGCGGAAGCTGTTCGGGTATGGGCGGTTCGCTGACGGTTCGGCCCGACGCACGCTTCGTTTGCCGCGCCGGCGCCAGGGAACTACTCGAACGCGCCGTCCGCCAACAACTCGATGTACTCTTCCTCACTCAGCCCGATGAGGTCGCGGTAGACGTATTCGTTATCTTCGCCCAACAGCGGCGCCGCCTTACGCAGCACGCCTGGCGTCTCGGACAACCGGAACGCCGGGCCGTCGTAGGTGCGCAGACCCATCACCGGGTGTTGCAGCTTCCAGTAATGGCCGCGGTGGGCAAGTTGCGGGTCGGCGTGCATCGCTTCCGCCGATTTCACTATCCCGCACGGCACCCCGAACGACTGCATGTGCTCCATCACTTCCTGCGTCGTGAACTTGCGGATCGGCGCGGCATCGGGCACGCCCTCTTCGATGTAGATTGCCGCCTCGGCTTCGGTCCGGGTGAAATCCTCGAACCAGTAGCCCAGGTGCCGGTCGATCTCGTTCTGTTCATTGATGCGCTGCCAGCGCCGCCGCATGCGGTCCATGTCGCACCACTCTGGCCGGCCGAGCGCCGCCTTCAGGCCCTCCCACTGCTTTTCGGTCGCGCAGGCGACGACGATGTAGCGGCCATCCTTGCAGCGATAGCAGCCGTGTGGCGCGATCTCGATGTCGCGATTCCCGAGCCGAGTCTGCTCGTGCCCGTTCGCGGTCCAGTCCAGCACTGCGGTGCCCAGGGCGTGCACCGCCGCCTCCATCTGGCCGAAGTCGATGTACTGGCCGGTCCCCGTGCGGCGGCGGTAGTCGAGCGCCGCAATCAGGGCGATAGCGGCGATGTGCGGCACCAGGAAGTCCGTGTATGCGACTCCGGTGCCGATGGGCGGCTCATCCGGCCAACCGGTCATGTGATTGATGCCCGCCGCCGCCTGGAGCACGTGGCCGTAGCCCATGTAGCTCGCCCAGGGGCCGGTCTGGCCGTAGAGCGGCATCGAGATCATCACGAGGTCCGGCCGAATCCGCCGGAGCGACTCATAGTCCAGCCCGAAGCGCGCCATGATCCCCGGCGTGAATGACTCGGTCACCACGTCGCACTCGGCGATGAGCCGCCGCACGAGGTCGGGGCCTTTCTCGTGCTTGAGGTTGACCGACATGCACAGCTTGGAACTGTTGAAGTTCGCGTAGTACCCCGAACGATCGAGCCCCGGCTGGTCGTCCGGAAACGGCCCGGCGCGCCGCAGCGCCTCCGGGTAGGTGCTCGATTCGATCCGGATGACCTCCGCGCCGTGGTCCGCCAGGTACTTCGAAACCGTCGGCCCGACGCCCACCCAGGCGAAATCGGCGACACGCATTCCCGCGAAGGGCAGCTTCTTCTCCGCCACCCTAGACCGCCATCCGTAGTTTTAGCCGGCGCAGGTCGGCGGCATCCATGCCAAGCTCGCCGTAGATCTCCGCGTTATGTTCGCCGATGTGTGGCGCCCGCCCGCGCTGCATCCACGGCGTGGCGCCCAGCTTGAAGGGCGCGCCGGGGTAGATGAACGACTCGCCGATGTCGTCGTGTACGACCCGCAACCAATAGTCGCGGCCGGCGAGGTGCTTACTATCGACCAGTTCGCTCGGGCTGAACACCGGCGCCCAGCCGGCACCGCGCCGTTGCGCCTCGGCTACGAGCGCCTCCTTGCCGCGCGTCTTGCAGAATGCCTCCAGCACGCCCTCGACGTACTCGACTTCCGGTCGCGGCAGCGGTTGAAGGGCGGTCAGCTTCTGCCGCCACTCCTGGCTGGCAAGCTCGCCGGCCTCCCCGGTCTCGGCCAGCCAGTCGATCATGATCCCGGCCCCAGGACCGATGAGGCCGCCCGCCTGCAGCGCGGTGACCCAGCCGTCCGCCGCCTCGAACAGGTAGCGCGCCCCGAGGATCCCTGAGCCCATCCGGCGCAATCCCGGCCCGCTTGCGTTCACGTGGCGGATGTCCCACGTCTGCTGGGCGTGATCCATCGTGTTCGCCATGGCTTCCTGCATCGAAACGTCGACGTGCTGGCCAAGACCATCGTTCACGCCGCGCGCGTAGAGCGCGATCATCGCGCCGACGGCCCCCTGGAAGTTGACCTGGGCGTATGCCTGCGGGGCGGTCGTGCGCACCGGGCCATGCTCGGGGTCGCCGTTCAAGAACATGTGCCCGCCCATGGCCGAGCCGACGATGTCGGTTGCGGCGTAGTCCTTGTACGGCCCGGTCTGCCCGAAGTTCGTGATGCTGACGTGGATTATCCCGGGGTTCGCTGCTCGCGTGCTGGCATAGTCAAGCCCAAACGTAGCCGCCTCGCCCGGCGCGAACGTCTCGACCAGGATGTCGGCCGAGGCCACCAGCCGTTTCGCCAGCTCTCGGCCCGCCTCGAGCCGCAGTTCGCAGGTGACCGAACGCTTGCCCGCGTTCATCGCCCACCAGTAGAGGCTCGTGTTTGGCCCGGCTTCGCCCTTGAAGAACGGTCCGTTGTGGCGCGTGGCGTCGCCGTCGCGTGGCTCAACCTTGATCACGTCGGCGCCCAACTCACCCAGCACGCGCGCACAGAGCTGCCCCTTCTCGTCGGCGAAATCCAACACACGGTAACCGGCCAGGGGGCCGGTCGGGTGCGGGAGTGGAACGGGCGGTGCATCAGCCATCAACGGTTGTTCTACCGGTTCGCCGCTCGCCGTTCAAACGCCGCGGCTCATCAATTCCGAGCTCGCCCCGCGATCCGCATCGATCTCGCCCTCGAGCCCGCCCTCGATTCGCCGGAGGAGTGCCTCAAGGCCCCAGCGCCTGGCCGCCGAAACGAGCGCGACGTTCGGAGGAGGCGCGCCGGCGCCCTGGATAAGTGCTCGCGCCTCGTCGTAGTCAGCGACCTGCT
>JBGOVF010000099.1:0-7268 GCA_041477975.1 Tepidiformaceae bacterium | reverse complement strand
GAGGCGGGCACCTACGATCGCGGAGGGCACACCTACGAGCGCAATTTCCTGCGAGACCTCGGGCGGGATGCCGTCCTTCTGGCAGAGCCAGACGGCCAGCGACACGCCGGCGATGATCCCGACAGCCGTGAACAGCCCGTGCCACGTCAGTGTGAACGGCCCGAAATCCGCCATCGTCGGGTCGATGGTGATGTCGATCGAAAGGAACGGGAGGAACGCGAGCAGGCCCATCGGTGGGCTAGAGTACAGGCCGGACCGCCCACGGAATAGCAACGCGCCGAAGCCCGTGACGGCGCTGGCGCCTCCTCGGTTAACCCGCCTTGCCCGCTCTGCTTCGCCTGGCGGCAACGCCCGCGGCCACCGCATGAGCACGACCTTCGATGCCATCGTTCAGCGGCGGCAGTTCGACTGATTCGCCGTAGCGGCGCCGTAAGGCCGTGAGGATGAGGTAGTCAGCGAGGGCCGGGTTCTTCGGAAGCAGGCTGCCATGGAGGTACGTGCCGATGGCGTTCTTGTATCGCGCGCCTTCCCGGCCGTCTTCGGCGTTGTTGCCGAATCCGCGCCGAATCATCCCGAAGGGCGCCTGGCCCGGCCCCAGGTACGTCCGGCCGCCGTGGTTTTCAAATCCAACTGTCTCGCCGAACTCCGTCGCCAGGACAACATCGCCGATGCAACGGTCCGCGAGCGGGCCGGGATGGCGTGTTTCAAGGTCGAAGATGCCGATCCCCGGGATGATGCCGCCCTCGTGGTCCACATAACGGTGACCGAAGAGCTGAAAGCCGCCGCAGACGGCCAGCACCGGAAGCCCCTCATCGATGGCCGCCTTCAACGCTAGGCCCCGCGCCACCAGGTCATCCGCGATGCGCCGCTGTTCGCGGTCCTGCCCGCCGCCGATGAGCACGAGGTCAAACTCCACCGCCTCGAACGGGTCGCCGATGTTCACGTCGACGACCTCAAGGGCGACCTCGCGCGCCTCGCAGCGGTACTGTACCGCGATCACATTCCCACGGTCGCCGTAAATGTTCATGACGTCCGGGTATAGGTGCGCGAGCCGCAGTTGCCACATGTCAGTCACCGTCCAATCGTACCGCAGAGTGAAGACCGGCCCCACGCGGCGGTTGGCGCCGCGCGGCACTGTCGCGAACTGACAACTGCCAACTGACAACTACCACCCAACAACCGAACAACTCCCCTACACTTCGCCGACCACCACCACGGAGCACCCCGCCATGACCGAATACAAGTCCACCGTCGTCCTCGACGGACTCAAGTTCCCGGAAGGCCCCCGCTGGCACGATGGCCGGCTCTGGTTCTCCGACATGCACGCCCACCGCGTCATGACGCTCTCACCGAATGGCCAGACCTCCGTCATCGTCGAAGTGGAGAACCAGCCGTCCGGCCTTGGCTTCCTGCCAGACGGCCGCCTGCTCGTGGTCTCGATGGTGGACCGGAAGCTCATGGTCCTCGATCCCGGCGCCGGCCTGCGCGAAGTCGCCGACCTTAGCACGTTGGCCGCCTGGCACATCAACGATATGGTCGTGGACGCGCAAGGCCGAGCCTACATCGGCAACTTCGGCTTCGACCTCGCCGCCGGAGTCGACCGGTTCCAGCCCGCGAACCTCGTCCTTGTCCAGCCCAACGGCGTCGTGACCGTCGCCGCCGATAACCTGGGCTTTCCCAACGGGGCCGTTATCACGCCAGATGGGCGAACACTCATCGTTGCTGAGACGTTCGCCCGCAAGCTCACGGCCTTCGATATCGCCGAAGACGGCACGCTTTCCAATCGCCGCACCTGGGCCGATATCCCCCCGGCGAACCCCGACGGCATCTGCCTCGATGCCCAAGGCGCGATCTGGGTCGCCTCGCCCACCACTCGCGAGTTCATCCGGGTGAAGGAAGGCGGCGAGGTGACCGACCGCGTGACCTGCGCGGACGGCCGCAGCGCCTACGCCTGCATGCTCGGCGACGACGACCGCCGGACGCTCTACCTCTGCACTTCCAGCGGCGACGAAACCGACCGCGTCGCAGGCCGCTCCCAGGGCTGGATCGAGACCGTACGGGTTGCGCTCCCGGGCGCGGGCTGGCCGTAGCCAAAGCTGCGAGTTGCGAGACCACTGCGCTCTTTTCTCTGCGCTCTTTGCTTTTTCGCTCTTCGCCCCCCGCGGGGCTACTCTACCTCTACTCCCCCATGAGGCCTGCCATGTCGGTGCTTTCCCGTCGTGACCCCGAAGTCGCCGCGATCATCGCGGACGAACGCGTCCGCCAGGTCGAGACCCTGGAGATGATCGCGAGCGAGAACTACGCCTCCGCCGCCGTGTTGGAAGCGACGGGCTCGGTGTTCACGAACAAGTACGCGGAAGGCTACCCGGGTAAGCGTTACTACGCCGGCAACCAGCACAGCGACCGCCTTGAGCAACTTGCGATCGACCGCGCGCGGGAACTCTTCAAGGCTGAGCACGCCAACGTGCAGCCCACCAGCGGCGCCGAAGCGAACATGGCCGCCTACTTCGCCTTTGTGAACCCCGGCGACACGATCATGGGCATGGAGCTGAGCCAGGGCGGCCACCTCACGCACGGCTCGCCCGTCAACTTCAGCGGCCGCCTCTACCACTTCGTCCCATACACCGTGGACCGGGAGTCGGAAGTCATCGACATGGCCGAGGTGCGGCGGTTGGCGCTGGAGACGAAGCCGAAGCTCATCGTCGCGGGCGCAACGGCCTATCCGCGCGCTATCGACTTCACCGCCTTCGCCGAGGTAGCGAAGGCCTCCGGCGCCATCCTGATGGTGGACATGTCGCACATCGCCGGGCTGGTCGCGGGCGGCGTCCACATGTCGCCCGTGCCCTATTCGGACCTGGTGACCACCACGACACACAAGACGCTGCGCGGACCCCGCGGCGCGCTGACGCTCTGCAAAATCGAGCATGCGGAAGCCGTGGACAAAGCGGTGTTCCCGGGGACCCAGGGCGGTCCGCACCTGCACTCCATCGCGGCCAAAGCAGTGGCCTTCGGCGAGGCGCTGAAGCCGGAGTTCAGGGACTACGCCCGCAAGATCGTCGAGAACGCTACCGCATTGGCCGACGGCCTCATCGCTGGCGGGTTGCGGCTCGTCTCCGGCGGGACGGACAACCACCTCATCCTGGTCGACTGCAACTCGGTGAACATCAGCGGGCTGAAGGCGCAAAACGCGCTCCAGGGCTCGGGCATCATCACCAATAAGAACACCATCCCCTACGACCAGCGCTCGGCGGCGATCACGAGCGGTCTGCGCATGGGCACGCCCGCGCTAACATCCCGTGGGATGGGCAAGGACGAAATGAAGCGCGTCGCCGCCTGGATCGCGCGCGTGCTCAAAGACCCGGACGGCGACGGTGTGCGCGAGACGGTGCGACAGGAAGTGGCGGAGTTCGCCCGTGCCTACCCCGTGCCCGGGATTACGGATGCAGAGCCAGCGTTGACGAAGTAGCCCTCACCCCCAAACCCGCGTGCGCTCCCTCGGCAGGTTTGGAGTCGCGGGTAGGGATTCTGTCTGTGGCCGCTGGCGCCGGGCGCCATCGAAATGCTTCGCGGAAACCGGCGACGTTGCATGGTCAAGTCACTACTTCACGTCTTTCGCGAGGACATCGAACTGGTAGAACAGCGTCGCGTTGCTGCCCGAGACGGGCTCAGCGAGGGCGGCGATTGCCGCGGGGACGAATGTGAAGCGTGGCATTGATCTCCTCCACGGCGGCTCTCTACCGTCATCGAGAGTTAGATCGGCGGACGCAGCGATTCTTACATCTCAGTGACCAGCGCGGCCCAGAAGAGCGCCGTCCCTTACGATCCCGGGATGGCGGAAGCCCCGCCCAGCGCAGCCCGAGCGACGCCGGGGGCGACCGGCGGCCTCGCCATCGCCGCCGCGATTGTCGCCTTCGGGTTCATCGGCTCACGCCTGCTGGGGATTGTCCGCACCGTTGCGATAGCGAACGCCTTTGGCTCGGCGCCGCAGGTGGATGCCTACAACATCGCCTTTCGCGTTCCGGACACGATCTTCCAGGTGCTCGCCGGCGCCACGCTTGGGAGCGCGTTCATCCCCGTCTTCGCGCGACTCTACCGGCGCGATGGCGAAGCAGCGGCATGGCGGCTCGCGAGCAACGTCCTCAACCTGATAACGGTCGCGACGGCGGCGCTGTGCGCGGTAGCGTTCGTGTTTGCGCCCCTGCTGGTGCCGCTCCTCGCGCCGGACCTGGGCAAGGACATCGGCCAGCACGACGAATTGACTTCGAAGGCTGTGGAGCTGACCCGGATCATGCTCCTTTCGCCCCTGCTCTTTTCCGTGAGCGGGATTGTCACCGGCATCCTCAACGGGCGGCAGCGCTTCCTGCTCTCGGCGCTCTCGCCGATGCTCTACAACCTCGCGATCATCTTCGGGGCGCTGGTGCTCTCGGACCGCTGGGGCATCAACGGCCTGGCCGTAGGCGTAGTCGCGGGCGCAGCGCTGCACCTGCTCGTCCAGCTGCCGGGACTCGTGAGCGAGCGCATGCACTACGCACTGGCGTTCGAATGGGCCGACCCGGCCGTGCGAGAGGTGGGCCGCTTAATGGGCCCCCGCGTCATCGGCCTGGCGGCGGCGCAGTTCAACTTCGTGATCACCGGTATTTTCGCCTCAAAGGTTGGTTCGGGGGCGATCAGCCAGCTCACCTACGCCTGGCTGCTGGCGGGCTTGCCGCTGGCGCTCTTCGGGATGGCGCTTTCAACGGCCGTCTTCCCCAGGCTCGCCGATCACGCCGCCGACGAAGACCTCGAATCGCTGCGGGTGACTGTCTCGCGCGTTCTGCGCGTGATCATGTTCCTGACCGTCCCAGCTGCGCTGGGTCTCGCCATGTTGCGTCACCCGGCGACTGTCATCCTCCTCCAGCGGGGGGAGTTCACCGCAGGAGACGCGGCACTGACGGCCTCCGCGCTCGGTTTCTACTGCCTGGGCATCGTCCCGCAGGCCGGGATCGAAATTCACAGCCGCGGCTTCTACGCGCTCGGCGATACGCGCACGCCGGTGATCCTGGCGGTGACAGCCGTTGGGCTGAACTTCGTCCTCAGCGCGCTTCTCTGGGACCGCTTCGAGCGCGAGGGACTTGCCTTTTCCGTTTCGGCCGCCGCGTGGTTCGAATGGTCGATGCTGTACTGGCGCTACTCCCGCCGCACGGGCGCTTCGGTCCTGGGCGACCTGGAGACCTTCGCACGGATAGCGCTCTGCGGCGCCGTAATGGCATTCGCCCTGGCGCTGCTCCTCTGGCCCCTGGACCACGGTTCGCGCGCCGATCAACTCCTCGTCGCGCTCGCCGGGGCTGCTGCCGGCACGGCTGTCTACGCTGGCATGGCCCACTGGCTGGGCATCCCCGAACTGCGCGAGGCAACTGAGCGCATCCTGGCGCGAGTGAGGCGCCCTACGTCGCGTTAGAGCCGCCGCCGCTCCCTACTGGGCGTCGAAGTAGATGTCGCCGTGCGAATCGTCCGGGTTGAAGTGCACGAACCGCACGGATTTCCCGGCCGGGATCGTCCCAGCGAGCGCGAAGAAGAACGTCCCGTTGCCCCGCGCTGTGCCGTCCATGGCCAGCCGCGTGTTGTCGTCCAGGTAGAGATACCACCGGTCCAGTTGCGTACTCACCGGCTCTCCGCCCTTCACCCGGACGAGCACCCGCGGGCCCGGCGCCCATGCCAGCTCGAGGATCCGCGCTTCGACCTTCCGGCCGTCCGCAGTCGTCACGGTGACCACGCCGCCGGCCGTGAGACGCCCGTGGACATCGGCACCGCCGCCGTTGGACGAGTCGCCGCCGAAGGCCAGCGAGAACAGGATCCCGAGCACTCCCAGAACGGCCACGAGGGCGACGGCGCCGAGCAGCAGCGTCACCGCGATCCGTACCAGCCGCAGCGTCCGGATGACCTCTCGCTCGTACTCGGGTGAATGCGCCAATCATTGCCTCCGCTGCGCTGAGTTTATGCCCCCGTGTCCAGCGCGTTCGCCGCCGGGCGTGGGCGCAGCGAGTAGATCGTCCGGCCTTTTGCGAGCAACGTGCCCAGTTCGTCCAGGATGCTGACCTCGGTGACGGCGAGCGAACGGCCCTTGCGCAGCACCTCCGCCTCCGCGTAAATGCGGGCGCCAAGCGCTGGCCGCAGGTAGGTGATGTTGAGGTCGGCGGTCCCGCCGGGCTGCTCGTCCAGGCGGAAGAGGGGAGACAACGCCCGGAGCATCGCCACATCCACCAGGGCCGCCAACAGGCCGCCGTGCACGCTTCCGCCCACGCCGCCTTTCGTCAGTGAACTCGTCTTCATGCACACCCGTGCGAACCCGGGGCGCATGTCCTCCAGCGTCAGGCCAAGCGTCCTGTGCAGCTCGAACTCGTCGAACTCGCGCTTCTCCCGTGGGAAGTCGATCGCGCGTTCCGGCGCGCGAGCGTCGCTCACCACGCGGCGCCGCTCGGTGGGCGGCTGCCGGCGGGTGCGCTCGCGTAGTCCTCGAACGGGCCATCGCGCCAGCTGAGCGCCGCCTTGAGGCCCTTCTCGCGTGAGATTCGCCCGAACTCGGCGCCGCCGGGCCGCACGCGCCCCAGCTCCTGGATATCGCCGCCAACCGCCATTGCGGTGCGGATGCCCATGATTTCGTAGACGCGGTTCACCTGGCGCTTGGTCATCTGGAGCATGGCGCCGTCCACGTTGGCGATGCGCTCCGCGAACGCTTCGGTCACTTCGCACAGTCGGTCCACTGGCACCGCGCGGTTCGCCCAGCCGAGCTCGACTGCCTCGGCGCCGGTCACGCTGTCGCCGGTGTAGAGCAGCTCCCGCGCCTTCTTCTGATGCATGTGCCAGGGGTGATAGATGATGTCGACCGGCGTCATGGCCCGCACGGGCGGGTAGCCGATGATCGCGTCGTCGGCGACGAACATGAGGTCGCACATGGTCGCGAGCTCCGTGCCGCCGGCCAGGCAATACCCGTGTACCTGCGAGATGACTGGCTTCGTGAGTTCCCAGATCTGCCAGTAGCCGCTGAGCAGGTGCTGGGGCCACTGGCCCTGGCCCGGGTGCATCGGGCCCACGTTCGGCAGACCGCTGCGCGCCTCGACATAGTCGCGGTCGTCCTGCGTCTTCGAAATGCCCGAAAGGTCGTAGCCGGCGCTGAAGGCGCGCCCCGAGCCGCGCACGATGATCACGCGCACCTCGGGGTCGACCTCGAACCCCTTGAGCGCATCGAACAGTTCGGCGCGCAGATTGTGGCTCAGGGCGTTCATCTTCTC
>JBGOVF010000408.1:0-3193 GCA_041477975.1 Tepidiformaceae bacterium | reverse complement strand
CTTCGTGCGGCTTTGGTCGAACATCCTCTCCTCGGACATTCGCAACCGCTTCGATATCGTCACCTTTGACCCGCGCGGCGTGGGCGAAAGCACTCCCATCGAATGCCACGACAACATCCAGGCCCTCGTCGCCGCCGACCCCACGCCCGACACCCCGGCCGAATGGACGGCTGATGAGAACATCTCGAAGCAGTTCGCCCAGGACTGCGCTGCGAAAAACGGCAAGATTCTTCCGTACGTGGGCACTAAGAACGTCGCCCGCGACATGGACTCGATCCGCGCGGCGTTGGGCGAGGACAAGCTGACGTACGTCGGCTACTCCTACGGGACGGTCATAGGGAGCACGTACGCGGACATGTTCCCGAACCGGGTGCGCGCCTTCGTCCTCGACGGCGCCGTCGATACGACCCTGAGCTTCGCGGACATCAATCGCACGCAGATGGTGGGCTTCGAACGCGCCTACGCCTCGTATCTCGATAACTGCCGCCAGACCAACTGCTCGCTCACGAAGCACGGCGACCCGGAAACGGTCATCAACGGCGTATTGCAGCAGGCCGATAAGGCGCCAATCCCGGCGAAGAGCGCCGACCGGCCGGCTGGGCCAGGCGAGACGCTGCTCGCCATCTTCTCGGCGCTGTACAGCAAGGTCACCTGGCCGCAGCTCACCCGGGCGATGGAGGACGCGCTGAACGGCGACGGCAGCGGCCTCGTGCGCCTCACCGATCAGTACCTCGAGCGCAACGGCGACGGCTCGTACCCCAACCTTCTCGAAGCCAACGCCGCCGTGAATTATGTCGATGAAACCTGCCCGCACGACCCGCTCGCGTACCGACAGTTCGCGCTCGACTGGGCGAAGGACGCGCCCCACTTCGGCGCCTCAGCCGCTTCGGCGGCGCTCACCTGCGCCTACTGGCCCGCGAAACCGGACCCGCTGACGGCGCCGAAAGCGCACGGCTCCGCGCCAATCGTCGTCATCGCCACCACCAACGACCCGGCGACGCCGTACGAATGGGGCGTCGCCCTGAGCAAGCAACTCGAATCGGCCGTTCTGGTTACGAACCGTGGCGAGGGGCACACGGTCTATGCCCAGGGCAGCTCCTGCATCGATTCGGCGGTCAACGACTACCTGCTGAATCTCAAAGTCCCGGCGGCCGGCACGAGCTGTGGGACGGGCGCGCCACCGCCCGAGTCGGCGGGCACGCCAGGCCCGACGCGCGCCTCCGGCGAAAGCCCGACGGCAGTCCCGCGTGGCACAGCCGCACCCGGCGCGCCCAGCACCGGTAGCGGCACCCCCAACGCCAAAGACGAGGTCGCCATCGGCATCCTCGCCGCCTTCGCCATCACCTTCGCTCTTGCCATCGTCCTCGTCCTCGCCCAACGCCGCCGCTAACTCCCTATCAAACCTGGCATTCGCCGCTGGCCGCGATCACAACGCTCCCCCTCGCCCGCGCAGTCGGGAGAGGGCCGCGCCGACGCTAATTCCAGAAGCCTGACACCCGAAACCCGAAACCTTCGTCACACCCAGGGGTGATCGTCGAACTTCTCGCCACCACTGAGATGCACCACCGCCCCCCAGCTCCCAAGCACGCCCACTCCGGCCAACACCGCCACGACCGGGGCAAGCAGCCAGCCGCCCTTCTGGACCACGGCGACAGCCCCCGCAAAGCCCGCGACGCCGATCGCGGCGAGCCCGGCTCCGCGCACGAGCAGCGACGCATCGGGCGCCAGCCGGCGTGGCTCCACCTCGGCCGGGTCATGCGGCATTCCGCTGTGGAACGCCTCACCCTCTGGAGTCATTGCCCGCGCTGATCCGGCGGCAGCATGTTCGGGATACCGTCTTCGATCGGATAGCGCTCCCGGCACTCGGTGCACGTCAGCGTCCCGGCCATAATCTCCCCGCCCTCTTCGCGCTCCACCTTCAACTCCAGGTCGCCCTTGCACATGGGGCACACCAGGATCTCCATCAACTGAATCTGCATGGGCAAATGGTACCAGTTAACGGCCAACGGCTAACGGCTAACGGCCATCGACGATACGCTCGCCTCCGGTGAACTGGCTCAGCGTCGTCCTCATCGCCGCGATCGCCTTCATGACATGGCGCGCCTATTCGAACGGCTTCATTCGTGAGCTCGTGTCGCTCTGCGTCGTCATCCTCGCGATCCCCCTGGCGGGCGTCTTTTACGACGACATGTACCCCAAGGTCCACCCGATCATCGACAGCGAGAACCTGGCCTCGCTCGTCTCGTTCCTCGCGATCCTGGGCGGCGTGATCGTGGCCGGCCAGGTGGCCGCTCACCTGCTCAAGGGCGTCGTCGCGATGCTCAACCTGGGCGCCGCGGATAAGCTGGCCGGTGCTGCGTTTGGTTTCGCCAAGGCCGTCGTTGTCTGCCAGGTGTTGCTCATCGCACTGGTGGTTTTCCCGAAGCCGGACGTCCACGGCGCTATCGACGACTCGGCCGTCGCCCAGGCCCTGCTCGATTCGGCGCCAGCCGTGCTCGCCTTCCTCCCGGGCACGTTCGACAAGGCGCTCGACCTCTTCCTCAACGGCACCGCCGCTGTCGACCAGGCGCTCCCGGGAAAGTCGCCCACGCCATCACCGTGAACGCGTTCGCCCCGTTCGCGAACTGCGCCGACAATGGCTCATCTCCCTCCACGGAGCCTCCATTGCCTGCACTGCGCGCGCGCGTCCGTTGGTCCGTCCTCTTCCTCGCTTTGGTCGCTGCGTCCCTGTTGGCGGCAGGCTGCGGCGACGACGACAGTGGCGCAAGCAACACGCCTTCCGGCGACACGAAGAACCTCACCACGAACGAGAAATGGGTGGCCGGCATCTGCACGTCGTTCTCCGGGTGGGTCAACGACATCACGACCGCCGAAGCAAGCCTCCAGAAGTCGCTCGACACCGTCGCAAGCGCCTCTGAACTGAAAAAGAAGCTGGTTGACTTCCTCAAGACCGGCCAGACGGAGACGAAGAACCTTCAGAAGGAACTGAAAGCCCTCAAGGCCCCCGACGTGAAGGACGGCGACAAGATCCAGAAGATCTTCGTCGATGCTTCGGCTCAGTTCGTCACCGTCTTCGACAAGACCGTCAGCGACGCCCAGAAGATCGACGACAGCAGCCTTTCGAAGGTGACCGCCGACCTGGAGCGGTTCGAGCAGCAGATTACCGACTCGTTCGGAAACCTCGATGCTGCCT
>JBGOVF010000464.1:0-2947 GCA_041477975.1 Tepidiformaceae bacterium | reverse complement strand
GATCCGGAAGACCGTGAAGTCCCACGTCGCCACCACCGCCTGGACGGAAAGGCCGCCGGCTTCCCGCAGCCGCAACAATTCGCCGAACTGGCTCCGCCGCGGTGGGTTGGAGAAGCGCGGTTGAACGGACGGATGCTGCCCGGGTAGCGCTTCACCGCTGCTCACAAGACGGTCGAGAGCCTTGAGATCGGTTGCATCCGCGCGGCCATCGACATACGACCGCGCCGCGCCCCAGGCCCGCTCCAGTTGCTCCTGGGCGCTGACCTGGCCGCCGTCGGCCAGTTGCAACGCGGCGGCCCGCCCATCCGCGTAGAGGTCTGGCCCGAATGCCCGTCTGCGCACCTGCAGACCAACCCGCTCTGTGCTTGGCTGCAGCGTCACGCTGAGCGGCCGGGGGAAGCCGCGGCCCTTCGCGCCCCGAGCGAGGTCGAGACAGGCCGTCACACTGCCGGCTGCGAACACGCTCGCCAGCCGAAGTCCCGCCCCGTCGATGAACTCCGTGCAGAGCTCGATCCGGCCCGGGCGGGGACGCACCATGATCCCGTGCGAATCCGGCCGCTCCGCCAGCAGCATCAGCGCGGGAGCAAACCGGGACGCGTAGTCGTAACAGACACGTTCTTGCAGGTCATCCGGCGCGGAAATGCTCAGGTGGGTGGAGGCGCCCTCAAGCGTGACCGCGTCCGGGAGCATCGACCGCAGCGTTGCCCGCCCATGCGCAGCCCAGCGCTCCAGCTCGGCGCTGAAGCCGCGCGCCACGGCAACCGGGGGCGAGACAACTTCCGCCTCGGATTGGTCGCAGGTGATCGCGATTCCGGTGGTCAGGCGGTACGCGTTGGCGTCGCCCGGGTCCAGCCGGCGTCCGTCGATCGGAAGCTGGTGGATGATGCGCTGGAAGTCCCTCGGGTCGCGGTCGTAGGAGAGGTAGTACTCGTGTTCGAGGCCGATGAGCGGCCCGCCCGTCGCGCCCTTCGATTCGAGGGCCGCGCGAAACGCAGCCACGGCAGCGTCGCGCCCTCGAGGCATCACGGCTAAATGGCCAGACTAGGTTTTGGGCGGCTCAATGAGGGGCTCCCCTTGCCCCACTCCGACTTGTCGCCTGATTCCAGCTTTTTCTTCCCCAGGTTGGCGTCGATGGAGTCCTGGTGGCAGTGCGGGCAGTCGCCGAAATACTGTTCCGGGTCGTCGCCGTGGGCAGGCACGAACGGTCGGGCGCCCAAACAGTTCGGGCAGGTGGCAGCGACCGTGTCACGTATGGGCGTCTTCTTCGGATCGTGGGCGTCTCCGCAGCCACCGCACTTCGTCGCGCTTGCCGGGTTCACGGCGAGGCACGAAGGGCACGTCCACACCTTCTCCGATACGAACGGCTTCTCCTGCGTGCCGGTGGCCGTGGGAACGGTGTCGGTTGTGGCCGCGACCTTCTCAACCAAGCTCGGTCTCCATTGGTGCGAAGCGCAGCGGCAACAATAGCGATGGCGAATATGCGGCGCAATGGTTTCTTGCGCGGCCTGTTCACGGGCCGCGACGGCGCTCAGAATCGCCACGAACGTGGAGGGACTCCGTGGACTACTCCAGCTACCAGCACCTCGTCGTCGAAGTCGCAAACGGCGTCGCACTCGTCACCATCAACCGGCCCGATGTCTTCAACGCCGCGAACGACGTGATGCACCGCGAGTTCACCCGTATCTGGGGCGACATCGACCGCGACCCGGACGTGCGCGTCGCCGTGGTGACCGGAGCCGGCAACCAGGCCTTCAGCGCCGGCGGCGACCTCGCGGATATCCAGGCGAGGGCTTCGCTCCGCGGCGAAGCCCGCTTCGAAGCGCTCGTCGCGTTGATGAAGGAAGCCGAGGAAGTCGTCTACTCCATGGTCCGCTGCGAGAAGGTGATCGTCTCGGCGATCAATGGAGTCGCCGTCGGCGCCGGGCTCGCGGTCGCGCTCATGGCCGACATCTCCATCATCGCCGAGGAAGCGCGCCTGACGGACGGCCACGCGCGCCTCGGCGTCGCCGCCGGCGACCATGCCGCGATGATCTGGCCGCTGCTCTGCGGCATGGCCAAAGCCAAGTACTACCTCCTGACGTGTGACTTCATCGACGGCCGCGAAGCGGAACGCATCGGGCTGGTAAGCAAGGCGGTGCCGCGGGCAGAGCTCATGCCTGAGGCGATGCGCATTGCTCGCCAGCTCGCCGATGGTTCGCAGCCAGCGTTGCGTTTTACGAAGCGCGCCCTCAACCAATGGCTCAAGCTCGGCGGCATCACCGCGTTCGACTACTCGGTCGCCCTGGAGATGATGGGCTTCTTCAGCGACGACCCGGCCGAAGGCGCGCAGGCGATCATCGAAAAGCGCCCGGCCCAGTTCCCGTCGGGGCGGTAACGCTGCGGCACACATTGGTACCCGTAGAATCGGCCGTGTGTCCGCCCAGGCCGTAGCAGCACCGAGATTCTTCCATGGCTGGGTGGTTGTGGGTGCGGCCTTCGGCGTCCTGTTCGTATCCTTCGGCACCGCCTACTCCTTCGCCGCCTTCTTCCACTCCCTCCGCGACGAGTTCGATGCCACACGCGGCGATGTTTCGCTCGTCTTCGCGCTCACGGGCTTCCTCTATTTCACGCTCGGAGCCGTCAGCGGCCCGATCGCGGACAGGCTCGGGCCGCAGCGCGTCATCCTCGGCGGTGTGCTGCTCATCGCACTCGGGCTGTTGCTGGCGAGCGCCGCGCAGGCCCTCTGGCAGGTCTACCTCACCTATAGCCTCTGCGTCGGCGTGGGCGTGGGCATGACCTACGTGCCCTGCGTTGGGACGGTGCAACGCTGGTTCGCGCTCAGGCGGGGCTTCGCTTCGGGGCTGGCTGTCGCCGGCATCGGCGCGGGCACGCTGGTCGTGCCGCTACTCGCGGCCGGCGGCATCGACTGGTGGGGCTGGCGGACGAGCTATGTCCTGCTCGCGGCTAT
>JBGOVF010000080.1:0-8368 GCA_041477975.1 Tepidiformaceae bacterium | reverse complement strand
GGCGAGCCGCCAGCTCGGGCCTCATCAAGGCTGCGCTCACGCTTGACCCGAAAGCGCGCCTCCCCTGGTACGGCCCGCCCATGAGCGGCGTTTCGTTCGTCACCGCACGCCTGATGGAGACCTGGTCGCACGGGCTCGATGTCGTTGACGTCGTCGCCGGCGACCGGCCAGACACCGATCGGCTACGCCACGTCGCCTTCCTGGGCGTTCGGACGAGGCCATTCAGCTATGCAAACCGCGGCCTGCCCCCGAACACCAGCCCGGTCCGGGTCGTCCTGACGGCGCCGTCGGGCGCCGCATGGGAACTTGGCGAACCCAGCGACACGGACATCATCCGCGGCACGGCCACAGACTTTTGCCGCGTCGTAACCCAGCGGCGGCACCTCACGGACACGAAACTGGAGTTCAGGGGAGCGGCCGCTTCGGAATGGATGGAGATCGCCCAGGCCTTCGCGGGTCCGCCGGGTCCCGGCCGCCAGCCGGGCGAGTTCGCACTGGAGAAGGAGCCGGCCTGAGCGCCGAGTTCGTGCCTCTTTGACGTCGCGGGAAGGCTCGTTATTGCCTGGCCCGCCACCTTTGTGGCTCTAATCGGTTGGTCGGGAGTTCGAGGCCCACGACGGAAGGCCGCGTCACGGGCGCCGACTCGCGGCGGTTGGAGCCCGGTCCGCGTCCGGCCGTCGTGGCAGCCGCCCGACCGCCGCGAGTAAGCCGTGAATTATCGCCTCGGGCCGCGGCGGGCAACCCGGGATGAAGACGTCGACGGGCAATACCGGGCTCGCCGATCCGCGGGCGGCGTAGGTGTGGGCGAACACGCCCCCGCCGACTGCGCAGGCGCCCACGGCTACCACAAGCCGTGGTTCGGGCATCGCCGCATACGTCTTCAGAGCGGCTTCCTCCAGGTTACGTGTCATCACGCCCGTGACCAGCAACAGGTCCGCGTGGCGTGGGGAAGCGACGAAGTCGATCCCGAGCCGTTGAATGTCGTAGTACGGGTTGAGGAGCGCGTTCAGTTCCCAATCACAGCCATTGCACGACCCGGAGTCCAGGTGGCGAACGTGCAATGACCTGCGCAGGTGGCGGCGAATGAGCGACGACAGCTCGCGCGCGCCAGCGTCTTCACTCACGGGCCGGCTCCTTCAGCGCAAACGGTGCGACCACTCCGTCGCGGGAGTTCGCGTCAAGCTCGAAGGCGCCGGTCCCCGCGATCGCGTCCGAAGGACACACGCGTATGCATTCGGCGCAGAAGATGCATTTGCCGTAGTCGAGCGCCCAGGTGCGGGCGCCCGGCGCCGTTGACTCGATGGAAATCGCCGCCGTCGGGCAGATAGCGGCGCAAGCGCGGTCATCGGTGCAACGCTCAGGCTGGAAGACCGGCGTCCGCCTTGTCCGCACCGCGTCGGCAGGAGACCTGGGGTAGCGCACGGTCGAACGGGAGCGCGCCAATGGCCTAAGGACGAGGTCAAGGAATCCCATCGCAGCTCCTCACCGGTCGCAGCACGCGTAGCAGAGTTCGAAGCTCTTGTTGATCAGGGGAAAGTCTGGAACCACGTTTCCGGGCACCGCCCGCGCGACCAGCGGCCAGTTCGCGTAGGCGGCCGAGCGTATGCGCAGCCGGTAGATCTTGCCGTCGCCGTCCGCCATCACCCAGTGCACGTTCGCTCCCCGCGGACTCTCGACGTAGCCGAGGGCACTGGCGAACGCGGGGAGCGGCGCTACGTCGGTCCGTACGGGCCCGCCGGGGAGCCCATCGGCAATCGCCCGGACGAGCCGGAACGACTCGTCCGCCTCTTTCACACGTAACATGGTTCGCGCGAACACGTCGCCCGAACGTTCGACCATCCGTCGTGGCGAGAGGGTGGCGTAGGCGGCATGGGGGTGGTCCACCCGGTAATCCGTAGCGACGCCCGAGGCCCGCGCGGCCACTCCCGTCCCGCCCAGCGCCAGCACGGTGGCTGCATCGAGCTGGCCGGGGCCCTGCAAACGGTGCACGAAACTCTCGGTGCCCAGCAGCAGTTGGACATATGCCGCGAAGTCGGCCTGGATCGCAGCGAGTTGCCCCACTTGCCCTTCGAGGACCCCTCCGTCGATGTCGTTCCGCAGCCCGCCGATATCAACCACGCCCATCAAGAATCGATGGCCGGTGAGCGCTTCGTTCAGCCGCTGCAGCCGTTCCTTCAGGATCGCGCCGCGGGCGGTGCCGGCGTGGAGACCTGTCCCGGCACAGATGTTCCCGATGTCGCCGACGTGGTTGTAGAGCCGTTCGAGCTCAAGGAGAAGCGTCCGCAGCCATGCGGCCCGTGGGGGTACGCGCGCGCCGGCTGCCCGTTCCACGGCGGAGGCGAAGGCCACTCCGTGCGAGACAGTACAGGCCGCGCAGGTGCGCTCCACCGTGAAGAGCGCCCGTTCCGGCGTGAGCCCCTCGACAATCTTCTCGACGCCGCGATGTGTGTAGAAGAGCCGCGCATCGAGGAACAGCACCACGTCGCCGATGTTCGAAAAGCGGAAGTGCCCCGGTTCGATGATCCCGGCGTGAATCGGGCCGACCGGCAGTTCGTAAATCCCTTCCCCGTGGACTTCGAAGTGATCGAAGCGGCGCGAATCGATGGCCGGTGCGGCGACCGCGCTCACGCTCTTCCGTAGCGGGTGGTACCCGTGCGGGTAAGATTCATGCAGCACGAGCCGCCGGGGATCGGGGTGTCCGACGGGGTCGATGCCGAGGAGGTCCTTGGCCTCGCGTTCGTACCATTGCGCGGCCGGTACGGTTGGCGTGAGGGCGGGGTACGCGCCGCTCGCACCAAGGTCCGCGCGCACTCGCAAGAACTCATCGAAGGCCGGGATGGAGAACACGCACTCGACCGCCAACGCGCGTCCGACGGGAGCCAGGTCCAGGCCGACCATCGTCGCGAGCTTGCCTCCACGCGAAGTGCAGTACGCCGCCACCGCGACCAGGTCGCCGGGATCGCATGCCACAAGAGTCTCGTTCGGAGCCGACGTCTGCTCCTGCTCGAGCGCGACGGGACACTCACCCAGCAACGTCTGAGTCTGCGCATTCATATCAAACCTGCACCACCGCGGCTGCGTCGCGGAGCATATGGCGCACGGGGGCGGGCGGCGCGAACGCCACCCAGGTCGCCAGCAACAATGGAACGAGCGCCGTAACGACTGCGGTGCGAGGGATCGGCCGCCGTTCGCTTCCACTCACGCGACCGCCGTAGGCCGTATCAATCGCGTGGTACAGGAGTGCCGCGGCGGCGAGCACGATCAGGATGAGGCCTGCCACGCCAATCACTGCCCGGTCTTCACCGAACGCCCCGCTGATCAGACCAAACTCTGACACGAACATGGCAAACGGAGGAAATCCGGCCAGGCCAAATACGCCGATCAGAAGCACCGCAGCCCCTGCTGGCGTACGCCGGATGAGCCCCTGTAATCGGTGCAACCGCCGCGAGTGGTAAGCCTGCACGATAGCCCCGCCAGAAAAGAACAGGCTGGACTTGGTCAACGAATGCGCCACCAGGTGCAGTATCGCCGCGTAGCTCGCAACCGGGCCGCCGATCCCGGCGGCCAGCACGATGATGCCCATGTGTTCGACACTGTGGTAAGCGAGCATCCGCTTCAGATCGCCCTGAACGAGGATGAACGGCACAGCGACGCCGATGCTGATGATACCGAACGTCATCAACGCGTTGTCACGAAAAGCGCCGCCCACTGAGAGATCTGCAAGCACGCCGATCCGAAGGAGCGGGACCAGGGCGCATTTGAGCAACACACCGGAGAGGAGGGCCGAGACCGGCGACGGCGCCTGGCTGTGGGCGTCCGGGAGCCAGGTGTGCATCGGGGCGAGCCCCGCCTTTGTCCCATAGCCCACGAGGATGAACACGAACGCCAACCGCATCACCTCGGGATTGAGCTGATCGGCGACGAGACGCAGCGTCGTCCAATTGAGGGCCTTGCTTGAGTCGCCGAGGATCGGCTCGGCCGCGTAGAACGTCATCATCGTCCCGAAGAGCGCAAACGCGATCCCCACCGAGCCGAGGATCAGGTACTTCCAGGCAGCTTCGAGGCCCGCCTTGTCCCCGTGGATGCTCACCAGTAGGGCCGACACGATCGTTGTCGCCTCGACGGCAATCCACACGCCGCCGAGATTGTTCAAGACGGGCACTGCGAACATGGTCGCGAGGAAAGCGAGAACCAGGGCGTAGTACTGGCGCGCCCGTCGGGGGCTGATCTCCCCGCGGCCGATCTCGTGCTCGATGTAGGGCAACGAATTCACGATCGCCAGCAGGCCAACCACGGCGACAAGGTCAGCGACGATTACGCCCAGCGCATCGACGTATACCCAGTCGTTGAATGCGAACGCAGGCCCATTCCGGCTGACGTCGATGGTGATGAGGGCGGCCGCGACCAGCATGACGGTTCCTGACACCGCCGCGATGGCCCACGTCAGGCGGCGCTCCACTGGCGCGCTCAGTGCGAGCACCGAGCCGCAGAGCAGGGACACGATCGCAGTAGCAACACACACCGCCACCAGCGTCACCCTCGTAACTCCCTCAAGACGGTGGTCAGAAGGTCGCCGTGCACCTCGTGGATGCGCCGCGAGTAGACGAACGCCACCATCACGGCGAGCAGCAGGTCCAGAAGCACGCCGAATTCGATGACCAGCGGCATCCCGTACGTCGCCGTCAGCGCGGCGAGGGCCATGCCGTTTTCGATCACGAGAAAGCCCGTGATCTGGGCGACGACGTGGTGCCGCGTCATCATCACCTGCAGCCCCAGGAGGATGAGTGCGAGCGCGGCGGGAAGAGCCCGCGTGGCGCCGAGCGCCGTCTGAAAGGGGTCGCCGCTAAACGTTTCGATCGTTGCGAGACTGACGACCACGGCTGCCCCGATTCCCAGGGCGCGCGGCACGGCTGATGGCATCTCGCCGTTCGCCCGCGCCCGCCTGATGAGCACTGCCATGAGCGCCGGGAGCGCCGCGCCCTTCACGCCCAGGACAAGTCCGGCTCCGACGTACAGTTGGTCGTGATGCGTGTGGATGGCCGTCACGAGTCCGACGGTTGCGAGGAGGATCGACTGCAGTGCGACAAGCGCCACGGCGTGATTCGGCCACCGCGTCCACACCAACAACACGCCGATCACCACCATCCCGATAGCGAGCGTGTTGACCGTGTCCGCCACAGTCGTCGCGTTCACGACTGCCACACGGTGATCGCAACCGCCACGAATCCGGCGAGCGACGCCGAGCCGAGCAGGTCTGGTAGTTCGTAAAGCCGCATCTTCGCGAAGGTCGATTCCGCCAGCGCGAGGCCAACGCCAACCAGGACCAGTTTCCCGGCGAGCAGCGCGCCGCCCCTCAGGTACAGAGCGAGGTCGGGGCTCGCCCGCAGACCCAACGGGAAGAAGAGGTTCGCAAGGAGGCAAGCCAGGAGCAGTTGTTTCACCATGCCCGCCAGGTGCAGCACGCCCAGGCTCCGGCCGGAATATTCCAGCAGCATCGCTTCGTGGATCATCGTCAGTTCCAGGTGCGTATCCGGGTTGTCCACCGGGATTCGGCCCGTCTCTGCCAGCATGACGATGGTCAACGCGAGGAGGGCGAGCGCCCACTGGAGATCGAAGAAACCCGCACCTTCGTGCGCCCCGATCGCGACGATCTCGCCCAGCCGCGTCGTTCCCGTTGCCACCGCGAGAGCCACGAGCGACAGGAGGAGTGCCGGCTCCACCAGTGCCCCTACCGCGAGCTCGCGGCTGCTGCCCATTTGCCCGAACGCACTCCCGCTGTCCATCCCGCCCAGAGTGAGCGCCGCGCGCGCCAGGGCAAACAGCCCGATGACCACCAGCAGGTCGCCAGCCGTGGTGAGCGGCGTTGCCGCGCCGAACATGGGGATGAACGTGGCGGCACTCAGCATCGCGCCAAGTACCACCCAGGGCGCCACGAACTGCACCGCCGATGCGCTTTCGGCCACCATTTCGGATCGCACGAACAGTTTCGCCAGGTCGTAATAGCTTTGCAGAAGGGGAGGGCCGCTTCGCGACTGGAGGCGCGCCTTCAGCCTGCGAATGAGCCCCTGCAACAACGGCGCCGCAGCGAGCACGAAGAGAAGTTGCGCTGCACCGAGCAGCCACGGCTCGGCGTTCATCGGCGCGCTACCACTAACATCACCACGAGTGCACCAAACACATAGAGCAGGTAGAACTCAACGCTTCCGTTCTGGAACGCGCGCACCCGCTGAGCCGACCAGATCGCGGCGCTCCGCAACGGGAGGTAGAAGCGCTCCTCGATAACCGCGGGCACGCGCCCGCTGTACTGCACCCGCCGCGGCAACGGCGATGTCCCGTGGTATTCGACGCGGACTGAGCGCTCAGGCAGGAGCACGCGCCGGAAAAACAGGCGCAACGGCTTGGCGAAAGACGTCGCTGTGTATTGCATGGCCGGCCCAAAGGTGACGCCGGTCGCCCAGATGTGCCCGCGGCTCCGCCGGGTGCGGCCGAAGGCCGCGCGCAGAGCGAGCCAGGGCAGCGGCGCGAGAAGCAGCAACACGACCGCCAGCGTCGCCGGCGAAAAGCTGCCGCCGCCGCTTAACACGATCCGGTGCGCATCCTCCACACGAACGCCCGTGGCCGGCATCAGTTGCTGAGGCACGCCGCGCAGCACTCGCACGAGCCCGCCCGCGCCGGCGGCCGCGGCAACGGCCATCAAGGCCAGCGCCACGAGCGGCAGCCGCATGAGCGTTGGTGCGTCCTCCCGGCGCCGCACCTCGGTCCGCGGCAGCCCCAGGAACGTCATCCCGAAGAGTCGCACGAAACACGCCAGGGCCAGGCCTGCCGTCAGCGCCAGCAGGGCCAACGACCCGGCGGCCGCAAGTCGCGTGGCCACCGTACCGCCCCCTCCGGCCAACGAAATCAGGCTCCGAGCCAGCATCCATTCGCCCACGAAGCCGTTCAACGGGGGCACCGCGGCGAGCCCCAATGCCCCAACCAGCGTCGCTCCCGCCGTGACCGGCATCGTACGTATCAACCCGCCAAGACGATCCATATCCAGCGAGTGCGCGGTGTGCTGTACGGCCCCGGCCGCGAGGAAGAGGAGGCTTTTCAAAATCGCATGGTTGAGGGTGTGAACCAGGGCCGCCACGAGCGCGGCTGCCGCGAGCGCATCCTGGCCCGCCGCGCGGAACGACAGCGCGGCTCCAAGCGCCATCGTCACGATCCCCATGTTCTCCACGGTGCTATACGCCAGGCACCGCTTCATGTCCCGTTCCATCAACGCGTAGAGCACGCCGAGCACGGCTGTGATGGCGCCAACCGCCATCACCACGATCCCCCACCACGCCTCGCCTGGCCCGAGAAAGTCCAGGCCCACGCGGGCGATCCCATAGATCCCCGTGGCCACCATCGCCGCGGACATCAGCGCCGAAATGTGCGACGGCGCCACCGGATGCGCCCGCGGCAGCCAGATGTGCAGCGGCACGAGTCCCGCCTTCGTCCCGAACCCCACGAGTGCCAGCATCAACGCCAGCGACGTCCGTGCCCCGGGCCCCGGCTGCGCGAGCCCGAGTTCCTTGAAGCCCTGGCCACCGACGTCGTCGACCAGGAGCAACATCGAGGCAACGGCCAGGACGGTTGCCACATGCGTCATTCCCAGGTACAACAGCGCGGCGACCCGCCGCTGGTGGGCCTGACCGTCGCCAAGGACGAGCAGGAAGCTCGTGAGCGCCATCAACTCCCACATGACGAAGAACGTGAAGACGTTCCCAGCGCCCGCGACGCCCAGCATGCTCAGGAGAAACAGCGGATAGAGGGCGTCATCGAGTTGCCGCCGGTGGCTGTAGCGCACGGCGAACACCGATGCGAACAGGGCTACCAATGCCACGACGACGCCGAAGAACGCCCCTAACGCGTCCATTCGCCAGACGAGGTCGAGCGAAGGCGCCGGCGACCACGAGTCGAACTCCACGGTCGAGCCGTCGGCGAGAATCCACGTGCAAGCCGTGACGGCGCCCAGACTGGCGATCGCGGAGAGCCAATATCCCGCTCGTGTCCGCCCCGAGATCCCTGTGAGCTCCGCCGCACTCGCCACGAGCAGCACGACGAGCGCGGCACCGGTCAATTGCTCCACGAAGAGTGCGTGACCCTCTGACTATCGGAGAAGATACGAAAATACTAAGATTACGGAAGGATCCCTGCAAACCGATGGAGGTATCGAATGTCGCGGACGCTGCAGGAGTTCAAAGCCGACGTTCTCCGCACCCTCGGCAACCCCATCAGGATTCGCATCTTCGAAGAACTGCGCGCCGCCGGAAGCCTGACCGTCTCGGAACTCCAACGACGCATCGAAATCGAGTCATCGAACCTCTCGCAGCACCTGGCAGCT
>JBGOVF010000282.1:0-4064 GCA_041477975.1 Tepidiformaceae bacterium | reverse complement strand
TCCGCCGCCGCCGCCGTCCACATCCGACTGGTACTTCGCCGAGGGGTTCACGGGCAGTGGCTGGAATACGAGTCTCCACTTGCTCAATGCGAACGCGGGGGCGAGCGCAAATGTCCACGTCGTCTACCTGCTCGATAGCGGCAGCCCCGTGAGCAAGGACTTCGTCGTCCTGCCCCAGCGCGCGTTCGTGATCGACGCCAACAGCCTCGCCACCGGGCCTGGCCCGAACGCTGCCTTCGGCGTCCACATCAGCAGCAACATCCCGATCGTCGCCGAGGAGCAGATGTACGCCGGCTCCTCCGGCGATTTCGCACACGGCACGCAGGGCGCCACAGCGCTCTCTACAACGTGGTACTTCGCCGAAGGCTTTACGCAGTTCGGGTGGCAGACCTTCGTCCTGGTAGCGAACCCCGGGGCGAGCCCGGCGAACGTAATCGTCACCTACCAGGTGCAGGGCGGGGCCGCGGTCACGAATTCTCATACGGTTGCCGCCGGGCAACGCTGGACCTTCGCCGGCCAGGTCGACGTGCCGGACCAGGCGTTCTCGGTATCCATCTCCTCGAACCAACCCATCGTCGCGGAAATGGCGATGTACGACCCCGGCAGTGCGATCGCACACCGGGCGGTCGGCGTCACGGCGCCTTCCACGAACTGGTACCTCGGCGAAGGCTTTACCGGTTTCGGCTGGCAGACGTTCATCTCGGTCGGCAACCCGGGGAATGTCGATGCCATCGTCACGGCGGTTTACACGATCGATGGCGGTTCCCCGGTGACGAAGCAGATTACCGTCCCCGCCCACTCACGCGGCACCTTCATCGCTCACGATCCCAGCCTCGCAACCGGCCCCGGCCCCGGCTTCGCCTTCGGCGTACATGTTTCCGCGACCCAGCCCGTGGTGGTCCAGGAGGTGCTCATCGACCCGGCGAAGGGAGCCGCGCGCGCGAATTCGACGATGGCAGCGCCCGCACTCAACGCCCGCTGGTCCTTCAGCGGCGGTTCGTCAGCGCCGGGAATGGTGAGCTTCTACACGGTCAGCAACCCCAACAGTTCGGCGGTCTCGGTCAGCGCCACCTACTACTTCGACGACGGGACTGCGCCGGTCGTCCAGACCATCAGCATCCCCGCGAACAGCCGGGGCACCTTCGCAACTCTGGGCGGCAGCCCGGCAGTTCCAGCGAAGGCGGCGGTCGGGGTGATCATCGCGTCGGCGGGCGGATCCGTCGTGGCGCAGGAAGCGGTGTATGACGAGGCAGCGGGTCGTGCGTACAGTTCGGCTGGAGCGCCGGGTTGATGAGGAGGTTGAGGTGAATGCTTCGTCCATCTGAGAACTGGGCCGGGTTGCCGGCCCTGCCACTGGCGGGCCGCGCCGTGCGTACAACGCTGCCCTGGCTGGTGGTGTGGCTTCTGCTGCCAGCCCTTTTCGGCGGGTTGCTCTTCGCTGCCGTCGAGTCTGCTCAGGCCCTCGCGCCGCAGCCCATTCGCATCTCCCGGGCGGGCACCTACGACCCCTACATGGACGACTTCGTCGTGTTTTACGCGGCCGGGCGGATGGTCAACAAGGGCGCGGCCTCGTCGGTTTATGACCCGGATGAGCTTCATCGCGAGGAGGCCATTGCCGTCCATGGGCAGGCCGGCGCGATCATCTCGCTGCCCTACTTCAACCCGCCAGCGCTTCTGTTCGGATTCGCCGCAGTGAGTATGCTGCCCGTTGCCGCGGCGGCCGTTGTGTTCACACTGATCCAGCTTGGAGCGTTCGCCGCGGCGCTTGCCGTCCTGGCCCGGGCGAGGCTTCTCGGCCTGTCCGGGCTCGGCGGCGCAATCGCCGTGCTCGCGCTGGTTGCTTCGATGCCGTTCCACGAAGTGCTGTTGCACGGGCAGATCTCACTCGCGCTCTTCGCCGCCTGGGCCGCCATCTACCTCGGCGCGTTTCATGGCAAGGGTGACCGTTGGACCGTGCCTGGCCTTGCTGTGCTGGCACTCAAGCCACAACTGGCGATCGTCCCACTGTTGTACCTGCTTGTTCGACGGCGCTGGGCCACGCTTGCCCGCTTCGCCGCCGTCGAGGCCGCCTGCACTGCGCTGGCCGTCGTCGCCTGGGGCCCGGGCATCCTCGTCGACTTCGTCGCGCTCCTGAAAGCTGCCAGTGGCTGGGAAGACCAGAACGGTATCTGGGTCGACGTGATGTTCGGCTGGAACGCCCTGGTGAGAGACCTCGTCGGACCGCAACTGCACGTAGCCCGGTCGGTCGTGTCTGGCGCGCTTTCCGCGGCGACCCTCGCGTTGATCGCGGCCCTCGCTCACCGCCGGGACTCGCATCGAAAACCCGCGGAGACGTTCGCGGTCCTTGTGTTCGCGAGCCTGCTGGTGAGCCCCCACCTGTTCTCGCAGGACCTCGTGCTCGCCGGGCTTCCCCTTCTGTTGCTCGCAACCCGAGGTCCCGATCGCGAACGGCACGCATGGGCGCTGTTCGGTGTGCTCGGCTGGGTGCTGACCTTCATCCACTTCCGGTTTCTGCACACCGATCCCCTTGCGCACGACGTCAACTTCGTCAGTCTTTGGCTGACGTCCGGAGTCGCCGTCGCAGCGTTGGGGATGACGCGCGTCCTCGACGCGTGGGTAGGGCTCACGAGGCCGCTGCACCGCGACCTTCGCTGGCACTCCCCCGCGACACGACGACCCATGTCGGGGCTGGTCCCGCTGCTGCTCGGGCTCCTGTTCGCAGGCTTTCTGGTCGCCACGCGCGGCGGCGACGTCGCCCGCACGTTCGCCGCGGCCGTCAACTACAAGTACCACGTGATCGCACCAAACATCGCCAACGACGGCCCCTAACGCCTAACCACTATCGCCCTACCCCACGTACGCCCCGGCCGCCCGCAACGCCGCCCGCAGCGACCCGACATCCACGGCCGCCGGCGAGGCGCCGTGCTGTAGGGCCAGGGCCGCGGCCGTGCCCGCCGCTTCGCCCGTGGCAAAGCAGGGCGGGATCTCCTTCGTCGAATGGTGCGCCCGGTGGTCCGCCGAAATGCAGCGGCCCGCCACCAGCAGGTTGTCGTTGCACTGCCCGAGCAGCGAGCGGTAGGGGATGTTGTAGACCGCGCCGTACTTCGTCCAGTTGCCGGTCACCGCGATGGTGTCGGCGAACGGCGGCTGGTCCATGTCCTCGCGGCTCAGCATGTAGCGGCCCACCAGCCGCCGCGATTCCGTGATGCCCAGCGTCGCCGCAAACCCCGCCAGGTACGCGTCCGCGAACCCCTCGCCGCGCCCGCGCAGACGGTCCAGCTCCGCCCGTACCAGCCGCCGGCACTCCACCTCCGCGAACGCCAGGTCGTCCGGGTTCGTGGGGTCGATATCGCGCGAGATGCGCTCGGCCGCGCCCCAAGGGTGGAGGTAGCCGTTCGCGTTCGGCGTGCGGTAGTAGCTCGGCCGCTGCGACGATTGCTCGGCGGCCTCTGTGTCGACGTTCGCGGTGCGGAACCAGAGCCACGGGTGTACCCGCTCCGATTCGGCCGTCTCGCCCGCCAACACGGCGATGTCGGCGTCGCCCGTCGCGTCGATGACCGCCCGGCAGGCGATGGCTTCGCGCCCGGCCTTCGATTCGAAGATGACGTGCGTAATGCGCCGTCCATCGCGCACCACTCCCACTGCCCAGCGGTGGAAGCGCAGGTCCACGCTCGCTTCCATCACCATCTGGTCGGCTTCGACCTTGAACTCCTCGGGGTCGTACGCCACGGAGTAACGCACCACATGCGGGCCGCTCCCCCAGACCAGCCCGTAGCGCCGGTAGCGCTCCACGAGCGCCTCGTCGCTCTTGCCCCACTCTTCGGCCGGCGGGAAGAAGCAGGCCTTGCGTTGCGCGAGCCGCTCGACCATCTCCTGGCAGAGCCCGGCGACCACCTGCTTGCCGCGCCCGTCGTCCAGCGTGAGCAGCAGGATGATGAGGCCGTTGGTGGCCAATCCGCCGAGCGAACCGTAGCGTTCGACGAGCATGGCCCGCGCCCCGGAGCGCGCGGCTGCCACGGCGGCTGCGATCCCGGCAGTGCCACCACCAACGACGAGCACATCGG
>JBGOVF010000036.1:0-10848 GCA_041477975.1 Tepidiformaceae bacterium | reverse complement strand
TACTTGCTTTTCCATCGCTTTGAAGAACTGGCCAATCATCAACTTCGCCGTCCCCGCAAGCAGCCGGCTGCCAAGGCGAGCGATTGCACCCTGGGCCTTCACCTCGCCGGTGTACTTCACGAGCGTGCCGGCGCCATCGTCGGTCAGCACCATTAAGGCATCGCCTTGCACCGTGCCCGGCTTGCCGCTGCCCGAAACGAGCAATCGGTACGAATCTTTCGGCTTCTCATCGGCAAGCTTCACGGTGCCGCTGTACGTGCCCTTAATCGCCGCGATGCCGACCTTGATCGTCAGGTCCCAGGCAGCGGGGCCCGTTGGCTCCATCTTCTCGCAGCCGGGCATCGAAGCCTTCAGCGCCTTCGGGTCCAGGAGTGCCTCCCAGACCATAGCTCGCGGCGCATCGAAGTGGTGGTCGCCGGCAATCTCCACGCAGCCCGTCCCTTCCGCCTTCGCGTCCGTGGACCGAAGCCGCGCTATGGTAGCCCCCCAACCACCGCCCCTCAAGCCATACCGTTCAGGTGAGGGTTAGCTGCTCGTCACCGACCGAACTGCACGGCCAGCAGCCGGCTGCGGGGTGGCATCGGCGCCTCGCCGAAGGGCGCCCCAAGCGGCGTGACGGCGCGTGCCGCAAAGTCAGCCAGCGCCGGCACACCCGCATCCTTGCCGGTCAGGCTCACTGTCCCAATCCCCATCTTGTCCGTAACCACTGACGGCCGGAAGAGATCGCCGGCGTTGTAGATCGCCTCCACCCCGCCGTTGGCCTTGAACACTCCGAGCACGTAGCCGTTCTGGTACCACATCGCCCACACGCGGCCATCGGCGAACAATCCAAACCGCGGATACTGTGCCCCCGCCGGCAGCGCGATCGGCAGGCGCGTCCCGTCCTCGCGCCGCAGGCCACCAACCACGAGCCCGTCTTCAGACAGCGGTATCCACGCCACCGATCCGTCCGGCAGCAACGCGACATCCGGCCGGGCGGGCAAGCCTGCAGGTGGCTGCACTTCCCGCGTCTCGGTCCCGCGCACCACTTCGTACCTCTGGAACGCACCACCAGCAGGGTTGGGCGTCACTGTCGTCACCACGAATCCGGTTGGCGATACATTGCTCACGTGCGCCCGGTATGTCCGCCCCCGCCACGCTTCCACCCATGTCGCCCCGCCATCCTTCGACCACACCACTCGCCAGGTCGCCTCAGGAATCTCGCCCAGATCGCCGCAGTACCCTCCATCGCACACCATTGCTGCCAACACCGCACCATCCGGCGAAGCCGTCAGGTAGCCGATCAGCCACCCATCCAGGATCCCCTTGCCGTTCTCCAGGATCGTGGTGGTCGTCATCTTCCCTGCGGCGTCCACCACGTGCTTCCGCATCGCGTTGTCCGATTCGTCGCACGCCCAACACGGCCCGCTCGCGGTATACAGCACACTGTTCGCGGGCGGCGCCGCGGCCGGGCGCCGCTCCAGCTTCACGATTGACGGAGCGACCGGCGCGAACGGCTCCGCCGACCAGTACCGTTCGAACATCACCGCCGCGCAGCCGTGCGAACCGTCGCTCGGAACACCGGCAATCTCGCACGGCTTGGTCGCGAAGCCACCGAGAATGGCAGCCTCGCGCGTGTCGGCATCGGACAGCAGCAGGACTTCCTCAAACTTCGCCGCGCTGGCCGGGCCTTCGAACCGGAGCGCGGCCATTTTCCCCCCGGTCGTCCAGTCGTCCCCTGGTTCCAGCGTCGTCAGCACGAGCGCGAAGGGCCCGTCGCAGAAGGTTTGCGTGTCGCCGAATGGGCAACCAACGGAAATCAACCGCGCTGCCTGTTTGCCCAGCGCCGCGACCAGGTCTGCCTTCAGCTTCGCGGCCACGTCTGCGCTCCCGGCAACCCCCGCGTAGTCGCCGTCTTTGAGCTGCTGCTCAACTTTCAACGCGAGCTGGCAGATCTCGGGCAGGTACGGGCACTCCGGCGGCTGGCCCGCCACTAACGGCCGCTCCACCGTCACGATCAGGAATTGCGCCAGGATGCACTCCGTCTCCGTCCGGGGCGGCAGCCCGGAGAGCGAACATCCGCTGCTCACGCCGCCGGTGATCGTCGCGTCGGTGCGATCGTCCCCATCGGGCACGGCGATGCTCGTCAACGCCGGCATCTGGCCGTTCCGCCTCAAGAACCCCAGCGTCAGCACTCCCCGGCGGTTATCCGGTCCCGCCCTTTCCATCGACGTCAGCGTCGTGAACGTCAGCGAAAACGCACCCGAACAGTCCCCGTTCCCTCCGCCCAACATTGGACACCCGATGCTCGTCAGCCGCGCGGGACGGGACACCACCGGCAACGCACCCGTGATGCTCTCCATCAGCCTCGCAATGTCGTTGGCATTGTCCCACGGCGTGCGGTCGGCGATCAGGCTCTCCGCGTCCGCCGTCCGCACCCAGCCCTCGGCCTGAACCGCGTAGTCGCAGATCTCCCGATCGACCGGGCAGTCGGCGATTCGCGCGGTAGGCACTGGAGTAACCGTCGCCGTCGGCAGAACACTCGTCGCAATGGCGGTCGGCTCCGGAGCCGACGGGCTTCCGCCCCCATCTTCGCTGCTCAGCGCCCACCACAACGCAAAACCCGCGAGCACGGCAACAAGCCCGGCCGCGGCCAGATAGAACCCGCGTCTCCCTCGCGGCCGCCAGTTCACATGATCGTCCCGAGGTACCCCACGAGTATCAAGGCAGCCATCCGCAAGGCGACCACCGCAACCGTTTCGACCCAGCCCTCCTCTTCCTCTTTGTCGGGCCAGGCGCGTGCAGGAGCATGCGGATGAGACCTGTGCCAATGCGGTGCCAGTGCCAACGCCGTGCTCCTTCGGTTGCTGTGTCCAGTGTGCCTCTCCCGCTCCATCCAACGAACGGCCGGCCGGTCCGGTTCCACTACCCCGGAGGTTCCCAGTCGGGCGCGCCCGTGGGCTCTCGGCGAAGCCGGGCTCTACGGCTTTACGCAGTTGCTCCACGCGCAGGGGAACATCGAAGTCTCCTGACACCCGATACCTGACACCCGAAACCCCGGCTAGTAGTGCTTCACCCGCTCCCACAACCCGCGGAACCGCATGTCGCCCATGCTCTGGACGAACATCCATGAGAGCACCACCACCACGCCACCGAGGAGCATGTCGAAGAAGTAGTGGTTCCCCGTCACCGTCACCGCCCACCACATCATCACGGACATCGCCACCGCCGCTGCACGCGCCCAGCGGTTCGTCGTGTTGAACCACACGGCCATCGACGACAGCAGGATCCAGCCGAAGTGGAAGCTGGGAAGGGCCGCGTAGTCGTTCACGAATGGCCGGGGCTGGAAGTACTGAACGTCGCTCGTCGCGCCGTGAACCGTATCGATGAAGCCGAAGTCGTAGCCGTTGAGCTCCATCAAGCGTGGTGGCGCCGCTGGGATAAGCCAGTAGGACACTATGCCGATGACGGCCGAGACGAGCATCACGTTGCGCACGAAGCGGAAGCGTACCGGGTCCTTGATCACCAGCCAGAGCGCGATCGCCAGCATCACCGGGTAATGGCCCCAGGCGTAGACCCGGTTCGCGATCGCCATCGCCGCGTCGTTCTGGATGAACCGGCCCTGCCACTGAACTTCGCGGAAGAGGCCGGTCTGCTGCTCGAAGCGGATGAGCGCCAGGCTGCGGCGCACTGCACCCTCGCTATCGTCCGGCCGGATGCCTCGCAGCCAGAAGTAGGCAACCATAATCGCCGCCGTTAGGCCGATTTCCACAGCGGCCAGTCGCCAGCGCTCAGCCCCCGTCAGGGGCCGCCGACTCTCTTGCTTCGCCGGCGCGAACGCGACCATTCGCAGCACTCTCGCAATCCCGGCCCGTGGGCGCGATCGCTGAACGAACCGTTAACAACACAGTAGCAATCCCCAAAAGCAAGGGTCAAGACGATTCGTACGGAAGGCTGAGGCGCGAACGCGAAGCCTCCCTGCCCGCCGGCTAAACAAGCATTCGAAGTTCCACTCGCGACTGAGCCTCGCGCGCACGGCTTAGCCGGAGTCAACTTCGCGGCCTTCGTGTACTTGGCATACTTGGCGTCTTGGCGTTGAAAACGGTTCCCGTGTCTTTCCTTGTCCCTTCCCATTGGAACCGTGTATGAATCGATAGGCTTTCCGCGCGCGTAAATTCGGTATGCCGCATACTGAGCGGTAGGAAGGGACGGCCAGCAATGAGCACCATGACGGAAGACCGCGACGAGGGCATTCCGGTTGCCATCCCCGAAAAGCGCAACGCTGACCTGGTCACGATGCCGCATTGTTCCCGCTGCAACCTCTCCTACATGCCCACCAAGTCCACCAGCGCCCTTCGCCTGACCTACTGCAGCTTCCTCTGTGAACTCGGCGACCTCGGCTTCAGCATGGCCGGCCTCGAGCACATGGAGCGCGTCAAGAAGGAACCGGAACCGGCTGCGGCCGAGTAGTTCCGGCGCAGTTCCAAAGCATTGAGCCCGGCAAGTGCCGGGCTCTTCTGTTTTCGCTGATGGCTCGGGACTAAGCCGGAACGGCAACTCCAAGGAACTCCAAAAACGCCGCGTTGTACTCGTTCGGGTACTCCATCGGCCCCAGGTGAGCGCCATCCAGGACCTTCATTGTCGCGTTCGGGAGCAGCTTCGCCAGCCGCTCGGAGTTACGTGGCGGCACGAGGATGTCGTCCTTCCCCACCGCGATGAGCGTCTGCGCCTTCAGGTTGCCCAGCCGGTCACGGGCATCGAAGTTGAGGACGGCTTGGGCCTGCCGGATGAATGCGTGGTCCTGCTGGGGGTAGAGGTTGCTCAACGAATTCTGGATCGAGCGTTCGAAGCGGGCGTCGTCGTCCAGCAGGCCCGGGCTGTAGAGGAACTGCGCCGCGTAACGCGCCTGCTGCTCGCGACTCATGTTCGAACGGCGGATGTTCACCCAGTTCTTGATCACCGCGCGCCCGAAACCATCGATGTTGGGCGCAGTCGCGAGCAGGATCAGCTTATCCAGCCGGGCCGGGTATTTGAGTGCAAACTCCTGCGCGATGTAGCCGCCCATGCTGAAGCCGAGCACGTTCGCCTTCGCCACACCGATCTCGTCCAGCAGCGCCCCTAGGTCGTCCGCCATCCCGGCGATGCTGTACGGCTTGTCCGGCGCACTCGAACGCCCGGCCCCCCGGTTGTCGTAGGTGATCACGCGAAAGTGCTTCGAAAGCGCCGGTACCTGCAGCGCCCAGCCCTGCAAGTCCCCGCCAATGCCCATGATTAGGACGAGCGGCTCGCCGCTCCCGGCCTCCTCGTAGTAGGTGATGATGTCGCGCGTGGCGGCGTTCGGCATGGCGCCCTCGAATCCCCGATTTCGGTGTGCGGCGATTCTAAAGCCGCCCGCCGTTAGCCGTTAGCCGTTAGCCGTTAGCCGTTAGCCGTTAGCAGCAGCGCCCTTCACCGCCAAGACGCAAAGAGAGTGTCAGCGTTGCCGCGGGATACCACACTACCGCGGTCCAGTGCTCCAAAGACCTTGGCGGCCCTTGGCGTCATCTTGGCGCCCTTGGCGGTGAAGAGAGGTTCGGCCTCGGGCCTCAACAAACCATCCGCCGCACGATCTCGTACATCAACTCGCAGCCCATCTCGAAGTTCTCCACCGTCAGGAATTCGTTGTTGCCGTGGAACCCCGCACGCTCGGCCGGGCTCAGCAGGCAGGGGATGAAGCCGTACGCCGGGATGCCCTTCGCCCGCAGGAAGCGGTTGTCCGTGCCACCCACCGTCATTCCCGGCACGACCACCGCCTCCTCCATCGCCTCGTTCACCACCGACTGGATTGTGCGAAACAGTTCCGTGTCCCACGGCACGGCCATCGGCTCGCCCTGGTCCGGCGAATACAGCTCCACCGTCACGCGCGCGTCGTCGATGCGCTCCACCACCTGCCGGATCCAGTCCCCCTTCGATTGGCCCGGCAGGAGCCGGCAATCGATGACTGCCTCGCTTTTCGCCGGGATCACGTTGGCCTTTATCCCGGCGTCCAGCATCGTGATGTTCAGCGTGTTCATGAACATCGCCAGCATCTCCGGCGCGTTCCGGATCTTCTGCTCCACGGCTTCGCGGTCAGTCATCGCCGGAAACAGACCCGCGTCCGCCATTCGTTGCAGCCAGGCCGTCGTCTCCAGCGTGTACGTGATGCCTCGCTCCCAATCCACCAGCCGGTTGAGCGCCTTCACCATGTAGATCGCGGAGTTGTCCGGGTGCGGCACGCTCCCATGCCCCGGCCGGCCGACGCTCGTCAGCTTCAGCCAGCAAATGTCCTTTTCGTTCGTCGCGATGCTGAATAGCTTCGCCTCCTGCCCGCCGAAGCGTGTCGTCCCGCCGCCGCCTTCGCTCAGTTCGAACTCCACCTCCACGACGTCGGGCCGGTGCTCGCACAGCCAGACCATCCCGTACTCGCTCCCGGCCTCTTCGTCCGGCACGCCGCAGAACACCAGGTCGCGCTTGAGGGTGACGCCGGCCCGCTTCAGCAGAAGGAACGCCATGAGCTGCATCACGCCGCAGCCCTTCATGTCCACCGCTCCACGCCCGTAGACCCGGCCGTCCTGGACCACGCCCGCGAACGCCGGCATCTCCCAGTACTGCATCTCCACGGGCACCACGTCTGTGTGGTTGCAGAGCATCAGCGGGCGCTTGCTCCCGTCGCCCGTGAGCGTCGCAACCACCACTTCGCGGTTCGGCGCCGTCTCGATGTACTCGACCGCGATACCCTCCGCCTCGATCAGCGAGCCAAGGAAGCGCGCCGCCGGCTTCTCGTTCCCCGGCGGGTTGGACGTATCGATCTGCAGGTACCGCACGAAGATGTCGAGCGCCTCGGCGTGTACCTCACTCCAGTCAACCATCGGCCCATCCCCCGTCTCCAGCGTGCCGAAATCCTGAGCGCCGGAAGCGTGGGCCGCAACCGCCTTATACTTGGCCAGTGACCCAACCCGAAGTTTCGCCCAACCACACCGCGCTGCTCGTTATCTCCGACTTCGTCTGACCCTGGTGCTACATCGGCCTCGTGGAGGTCGAACGCTTGCAGCAGGACTATGAGATCGACGTCCAGTGGGCGCCTTACCTTCTCGACCCCACGACGCCGCCCGAAGGCAAGCCGCGTCGCCGCATGACGGAGCCGGATAGCCCGCCGACGGACATGGAACTGCGGGCGGAGGCCCTCGGTATCAAGTTCACCCGCGGCCGCGAGATCACATCGAACTCCCACCTCGCCTTGGAAGCGGCCGAGTTCGCTGCCGACAAGCCACAGGCCTGGCAGTTCCACCGCGCCATGTTCAAGGCCTACTTCGAAGACATCGCAGACATCGGCACGATAGAGACGATCCTGCGCGTGGCCGAATCGGTCGGCCTCGACGCCGCCGCGCTCCGGGCCTCGCTCGAAAGCCATGAGCTCCGCGATCGGGTCGACGACGGCATCCGCTGGGCCCGCGAGATCGGCGTCACCGGCGTCCCTACCTTCGTCATCGATGACCAGCACGGCGTGGTCGGCGCCCAGGACCACGATGTCTTCGTTCGCGTCTTCGAGCAGTTGGGCAAACTCCCGCGCGGAACGTAGCGCTTTCTCCTTTCCTCTTTCCGCGTGGCACTCGGCGTGTCCCCGTTTCCGCCCTCCTGCGTTTCCTCACTCGACGGTCGCGATCGAACATCACCCGCAGGAGACACGAATGACACGCACCCCAACCGGGACGCCGCATGGCCCACGCCTTCGCACTCGCTGAGGGCGCCGTCGCCGAAGGCGATGACGACCTCCTCGTCTCCTCCGCACGCCAGGACCCCGAAGCCTTCGGCCACCTCTACCGGCGCCACTTGCCCGCCGTCTACCGCTACTTGGCGGCCCGCGCCGCGTCACCCGAAGAGGCAGCCGACCTCACCCAGCACGTCTTCCTCCAGGCGTTCCGCGCCCTCGAACGCTACCGCGACGGCACCGGCGGATTCGCGCCGTGGCTCTTTCGCATAGCCCGCAACGCCGCCACCGATGCCAGCCGCCGGCGGCGACCTTCAGTCCCGCTCGACGAACTTGTCGTCGCACCGTCGCCCTCGCCCGAAGAGTCGGCGCTCGCCCTCGAACGCCTGCGCCAGCTCCGGTCAGCCATCCGACAGCTTCCTGGGCCTAAGCAGGACCTTCTCGCCCTCCGCTTCGCCGCCGGCCTCTCCTCCCGCGAAATCGGGGCAGTAATCGGCAAGAGCGAATCCAGCGTCAAGAAACAACTGACGCGCACCATCCAGTCCCTCAAGGAGCACTACCGTGATGAACTTCCCCTGGCACCATGACGCCGCGCCAATCCCCGAGGACCTTTCGAGCGACCTCCACGCTGCGTACGCCATCCCTGTTCCGGACCTTGCGTTCGACCTGCGTGCCGCGAGTGGCGCGACGTTGCCACTCCCTGCGCACCAACGGTTCACGCTCCGCAGGGTTGCCTTCGCGACGGGCGGGGTTGTCGCGGCCGCTGCGGCTCTCCTCTTGACTCCGGTCATCTTCGGTGGGGGCGCCAAAGCCGTCAGCGCCGAGCAGATCATCAACCGCGCCCAGCAGGCGGCGTTCAGCAACGTCACCTCGAACGGCAAGCCCTACCACCTCGTCGCCACCACCGATGTCTTCCAGAAAGGCTTCGCCAGCCGCACCGAGACCTGGTCGCTCGATCCCGCCCACACCCGTACCGAAGAAACCGTGGACTCCAACGGCATCTTCGGCACGAGCCAGGATGGCACCGACTTCTGGCTCTACACCAACGCGCCCGCCGGCCTCCGCGTCGTCCACGTGGCCAACGTCCCGCCCGGCAGCCTTTCGCCGGGCAGCGGCGTCCCCAGCTTTGCCGACTTCCTCAGCCAGGAAACCATCAAGGACTGCCACTTTCGCAGCCTAGAGGGCACCCAGACAGTCGCCGGGCGCGAAGCCTACGTCGTCCGGCTCGACCCGGACGCCTCTAACTGCCCCGATTCGATGCGGGAGCAGTTTGTTGCGCAAGGCGGCGCGACACAAGGCTCGACACGCATTTGGATCGATGCGGAAACCTCCATCGCGCTTCGCATGGAACAGGTGGCTTCCGACGGAACCAGGGGCTATCACTACGAGGTAAGCAAGTTCGAAGTCGGCGCCGCGATCGACCCCTCCGTCTTCACCTACCGGCCGCCCGCCGGCGCCACCGTCATCGAAATGCCCAACGCCGTGTACGCGATCCGGGTCCTGGCCGTCCTGACCGGCGGCGAGGACCTCAGTTTCAAGTCCGGGCCGCCGCCACCGCCCAACACCAAAACCCCCACCCCCGACGCCAACGCCAAACCCTAATCTTTCCAGCCGCGAATGAAACGAGGCGCCGGCCCTGGGCGAGATGCCCTCCGCCGGCCCTCGTTTCCGTCCTGCATCGTTCGCTCTTCGCTCTTCGCCCTGCTACCCCGTCCGGTCCACACCCGGCTGCAACAGTTCGAAGAACTTGCGCTTCCGAAACTGCTCGATGTCGTCGCTGTACTTGAAGATGCACCCCAGCGTCTGGTCCACCACCTGGGCATCGAGCTCGGAGCGGTGCAACGCAACGAGCGCCATCCCCCAGTCGATCGTCTCCGCAACGCCGGGCTTCTTGTAGAAGTCTTCGTTGCGCACGCGCTGCATGAAGTTGCAGAGTTGGCCGGCAAGGGCACGGTTTAGCCCGGGAACCTTCGCGGTCACGATCTCGTACTCGCGCTCGAACGTTGGATACCCAATCCAGAGGTAGAGGCAGCGCCGCTTCAGAGCATCGTGGATTTCGCGCGTCCGGTTGCTCGTGAGCACGACGAGCGGCGGCCGCTTCGCCTTGATCGTGCCCATCTCGGGGATCGTGATCTGGAAGTCGCTGAGCACCTCCAGCAAGAAGGCCTCGAACTCTTCGTCGGCGCGGTCGACTTCGTCGATCAGCAGCACGGGCGGCTGTGGACCGTCGGTCGTGAGCGCCTCCAACAGTGGGCGCTTGATCAGGTACTCCTCGCTGAAGATCTCGCGCTCAACCTTGCCGGCGGATTCGTGTCCCGCCTCCGCAAGCTTGATTCGCAATAGCTGCTTGGCGTAGTTCCATTCGTAGAGGGCGTGGTGCTGATCGAGCCCCTCGTAGCACTGCAACCGGATGAGCTGCGTATCAAGCGTCTTCGCCAGCGCCTTGGCGACCTCGGTCTTGCCGACGCCAGCCTCGCCCTCAAGGAACATCGGCTTGTTCAGCTTCGCCGCGAGGAAAACGGTGGTCGCGATCTCGCGGTCGGCGAAATACCGCTGGCCGGCCAGCCGCTTCTCCACCTCGTCAATGCTGTCGAACACTGAGTCATGGTATCCGATACGCATTCACGGTCGCGCGGCGCACTCGTCGTGCAGCAGGCAAAGGGGCCTTCACCACTCCGAAACCTCTCGTTGAAGCGCCGGCTGCTACGGTTAAGAGCGATGCACCGCCTGCTTTTGACCCTCTTCGCTGTTGCTTCCGTTGGCATCGGTGTCGTCGCCGCGCCCTCTCCACCAGCATTGGCAGCGACGACGCAGAGCGCCATCAACTGGTCCGGCTGTGGCGGCAGCTTCCAGTGCGCCACCATGGCCATGCCCATCAACTACCAGGATGCCTCTCTCGGTACGCTCAACGTCGCGCTCCTCAAGTTGCCCGCGAAGAACCAGTCGCAGCGCATCGGCGTGCTCATGGCGAATCCCGGCGGGCCCGGCGCCTCCGCGATCGACTTCGTGCGGCTTTGGTCGAACATCCTCTCCTCGGACATTCGCAACCGCTTCGATATCGTCACCTTTGACCCGCGCGGCGTGGGCGAAAGCACTCCCATCGAATGCCACGACAACATCCAGGCCCTCGTCGCCGCCGACCC
>JBGOVF010000166.1:0-5955 GCA_041477975.1 Tepidiformaceae bacterium | reverse complement strand
CTTCACCTTCTGGCCCATCTCGATAATTCCGGCCACGTCCTCCATCGTCTCCGTGGGCAGGCCGACCATGTAGTACATCTTCACGCCGGTCCAGCCGCGCTGGAACGCGTTCTCCGAGGCGCCAAGGAGGTCGGCCTCGCTCACAAGCTTGTTGATGGCGTTGCGCAGCCGCTGACTTCCGGCCTCGGGCGCCAGCGTGAGTGTGTGCTTCTTGCCCTTCGCCACGGCGTTTGCCACGTCCACGGAGAAGCTATCCACCCGCGTGCTCGGGATTCCGACTTTGAGGCCTGGGAACGTGGATGTCAGCGACTCCACCATCGGCACGATCTGGCTGTGGTCGGTCGTGCTTAGCGAAAGCAGCGAGAGCTCGTCGTAGCCGGTGTTGCGCATCAGTTCGCGCGCTGCCTGCACAACTTCCTCCGGGCTGCGCTCGCGCGTTGGCCGGTAAATCATCCCGGCCTGACAGAACCGGCAGCCCTGCGTGCATCCGCGCTGGATCTCGACCGCGGCGCGGTCGTGGACGGTCTGGATGAACGGCACAATCGGCTTCACGAGGGCCGGAGGGAGCGTCTCCACGATGCGCCTGGTGATGGTTCGCGGAGCTTCCGGGGTGGCCGGTTCGAGCGCGGCGAAGTGCCCGGACTCGTCGTACCGGGCTTCGTAGAACGACGGGACGTACACGCCGGGCACCGCGAGCAGCGCGCGAAGCCGCTCGGCACGGGGAATCTGAGCGCGCTTCCACTCGCGCACCAGGTCGGCCAGTTCGATGACGGCGTCCTCGCCCTCGCCCAGAAAGAAGGCGTCGATGAACGGCGCCATGGGCTCCGGGTTGAACGCGCCGCTCCCGCCGGCGATGACCAGCGGATGCTCCTCGCCCCGTTCGCGCGACCAAATGGGAATGCCCGCCAGGTCGAGCATGTTGAGGATGTTCGTGTAGGTCATCTCGTACTGGAGGGTGAACCCGAGGACATCGAACGCACCGATGGGCGTCCGCGTCTCCAGGCTCCAGAGTGGCGTGCCTTCACGCCGCATCTCCGCTTCCATGTCTTCCCATGGGGCGAACACGCGCTCGCAGGCCACGTCGTCGACCTTGTTGAGCAAGTCGTAAAGGATGCCGAGCCCCATGTTGGACATTCCGATGTCGTAGGCATCGGGGTAGGCGAGCGCGATGCGGACAGCTGTCCCCGCCCAATCCTTCGTGACGCTGTTCCACTCGCCGCCGGTGTAGCGGGCCGGCTTCGAAACACGGTTCAGCAGCTGTTCGATCGTGGCGCTCATGCGACGGTTCCTTTCCCGGCGCAGACGCCGGTTGGGCGAACGATCATGATAGCAGCCGTTGCAGTAGCTTCCGCCTCGCTACAGTGCACGCGCCGCGAATGGTACCGTTCGCTTCGTGAAGTTCGACGCCGTCATCGTCGCAGCCGGCTCCTCCACGCGCTTCGGCGCCACGGACAAACTCTTTGCAGATCTCGCCGGGCGACCGCTGCTCGCATGGTCGTTCGCGGCGTTCGAAGGGGTCGCGAGTCTCGCTTGCCTTGTGGTAGTGGCTACTCCTGCGCAAATGGCGGCCGTGAAACGACTCGCGGCAGAGTGGTGCCCGCGCGTCCGCTTCTCTGTCGTCGCGGGCGGCGTCCGACGGCGCGATAGCGTCGAAGCCGGCCTGCGTGAATGTTCCACCCGTTATGTCGCTATCCACGATGGCGCACGGCCCGTCGTAACCCCCGACCTCATCGGTCGCGTCGTGGCCGCTGCGGAAGGCAAACCGGGCGCCATCGCAGCCATCCCGGTCACCGACACCATCAAGGAAGTGGCCGCTGGCACGATCGTCGGCCACCCCGATCGCTCGCGCCTCTGGGCCGCGCAGACCCCGCAGGTCGTCCTGCGTGACGCGTGGCTCCACGCTGCTGCAGCCTCGGACAACGACGAAACCGACGATGCGGCCATGCTCAGTCGCCTCGGGCTCGAATGCGCGGTCGCGGAAGGCGACCCGGGCAATATTAAGGTCACGCGCCACCTGGACCTGGAACTCGCCGCCGCGATCCTGCGCGAACGAGGCCTGGCGTGATGCGTGTCGGCATTGGCGAGGACATGCATCGCGTTGACGACTCTCGCACGCTCGTCCTGGGCGGGGTGATCATCGAGGAAGGGCCGGGCTTGTCTGGTCACAGCGATGCCGACGTGCTCCTGCACGCCATCACCGACGCGGTCCTCGGCGCCGCCGCCCTTGGCGATATCGGCCACCACTTCCCGCCGGGCGACCCCCGCTACGCCCACGCCGACAGTGCGGACTTCCTCCGCGTCGCGCTTCGCCTCGCCCGCGAAGCCGGCTGGGAGCTCTCGAACATCGACTCCACCGTGCGCGCCGAACGGCCCAAGCTTGCGCCCTATATCCCGCACATCCGCGAACGGGTCGCCGAAATCGCTGGTATCGCAGCGGGCCAGGTCAGCGTTAAAGCCAAGACCAGCGAAGGCCTGGATGCGGTTGGGCGGGGCGAAGCGATGTTCGCCAGCGCGGTGGTGCTGCTGGAACTCCGCGGTCCCGACTGAGGTTGTCGGGGCGGGCCTCAGCCCCCGACAATGACCTTGCGGTTTCGCGCAAGGAGAATTCCTGTGACCACAGCGACAACGACGTTCGACCAGGTGATCTCCACCGAGGACGAACTCCGAGCCATCCTGGGCATCCCTTCACGCCGGGCTGCCACGAAGCAGATCGACTCCATCGACCACAACTACGCCGACTTCATCGCCCGGTCGCCTCTGGTGCTGATCGGCTCCTCCGATGCGGAAGGCCGGCAGGACATCTCGCCGAAAGGCGACCCGGCGGGCTTTGTCCTGGTCCTCGACGAGCACACGCTCGCGATTCCCGATCGGCCCGGCAACCGTCGCGCCGATACGTTCGTAAATGTGCTCCAGAACCCGAACGTCGCGCTCTTCTTCCTCGTCCCGGGCTCGCGCGAGACGCTCCGCGTGCAGGGACGAGCGTCCATCGTCCGCGACCAATCGCTGCGCGCACGCATGGCAGTGAACGGCAAGCTGCCCGACCTTGCGCTGGTCGTCACCGTAGAGGAAGCCTTCATGCACTGCGCCAAGTGCATGGTTCGCTCGCAGCTCTGGCAGCCGGATTCCTGGCCCGACCCCGAGGAGATCCCATCGCTCTCCGGCGCGCTCGTCGAGCAGAAGCAGCTTCCAATCACCCGCGAGCAACTCGCCGAAGCGCTCGAACAGGATGTCCGCGAGCGGCTGTACTAGCGCGGCCAACGAACGCCGCACGAAGAAAGGGCCTCCCGTACGGGAGGCCCTTGGGTTCTTTGCGTTGACGCCGAAGCCTAGACTTCCGCATCCTCGGCCGCGGCGCCGATGATGGGATCATCGTCGTCGTCGTCCTCTGCGGCGAGTCCGCCGATCTCCTCGTCATCTTCGTCGAGCAGGCCGACCGCGGCCCGGCGGTAGCCGCCGGCCTCGCGCTCGGCGAGCATGCGCTCGAGTTCCGACTCCTCTTCGAGAAGCAGAGACTCGGGCACATCCAGCTCGGCGTAATGCTCGCGCCGCGGCACTACGATTTCGCTCCGCGCCGGGATGAGTTTGCCGATAATCACGTTCTCCTTGAGGCCCACGAGCCGGTCCACCATCCCGTCGATAGCGGCGTTCGTGAGGACGCGCGTCGTCTCCTGGAAGGAGGCGGCCGCGAGCCAGGAGTCGGTGCTGAGGGAGGCCTTGGTCACGCCCAGCAGCACTGGCTGCGCCGTCGCCGGTTCACCACCTTCGGCGATGACCTTGTTGTTGAGCTCTTCAAAGCCCCCGCGGTCTTCCGGTCGCCGGGGAGGAGGCCCGTGTCGCCAGGGTGATCCACCTTCACGCGTCGCAACATCTGGCGGGTGATCACCTCGATGTGCTTGTCGTTGATGTTCACGCCTTGCGACTTGTAAACCTTCTGGACCTCGTCAACCATGTACTTCCGTACGGCGTCGCGGCCCTGGATGTGCAGGATGTGCTGTGGGTTGCGGGCGCCTTCGGTGAGCTGGGCGCCGGCATTCACGTACTCTCCGTTTTCGACGAGCAGGCGGGCGGCAGCCGGGATGGGATATTCGCGCTCCTCGCGCTCTTCGTACACCACCTGCAGCTTGCCCTTGTTTCCAACCCGGACGAGGCCGGAGATGCGTGACATGACCTGCTCGGCAACCTGGCCCGACTTGCCTTCCGGACCTGTGGCCAGCACTGCCCCGGAGTTCACGTGGGCGCCGTCTTCCACGAGGAGCTTGCCCTTGGATGGCACGTCATACTCTTCGACGAGCGTGTCGACGTTCGTCACGCGCACAATGCGGCGTTCGTTCTCCTGGATGACTTCCACCGTGCCGTCGGTCTCGCTGATGATCGCTTCACCCTTGGGGGCGCGCGCTTCGAACAGCTCCTCGACGCGGGGCAGGCCGCTCGTGATGTCGGCCGCACTCGCAACTCCACCGGTGTGGAACGTGCGCATCGTCAGCTGCGTGCCCGGCTCGCCAATCGACTGGGCGGCGATGATGCCCACCGCCGTGCGGAGTTTGACGAGCGTGCCGCGCGCAAGATCCCGGCCATAGCAGAGCGAACAGATCCCGCGCTCCGCTTCGCAGGACATTGGCGTGCGCACGAGCACGCGCGGAAGGTCGTGTTCGTCGATCAGGGCGGCGACGGCTTCGTCGATCTCCTGGTCGCGATCGCAGAGCATTTCACCGGTCTGTTCGTCCACGATTGGCATGGCGGCGTAGCGGCCGATGATGCGGCCCGAAAGCGGCTCGATGGCGTCGCCATCTTCCCGCTCGATCCAGAGACCGGACGAGGTGCCGCAGTCGTCTTCCAGGATGATGACATCCTGGGCTACGTCGATAAGTCGCCGGGTCAGGTAACCCGAGTCGGCTGTACGAAGGGCGGTGTCGGCGAGACCCTTGCGGGCGCCGTGCGTGGAAATGAAATACTCGAGGACAGTGAGGCCCTCGCGGAACGATCCTCGGATAGGCAACTCGATGACCTTGCCGTTCGGGTCGGCCATGAGGCCGCGCATGCCCGCCATCTGGCGAATCTGCGTGATGTTGCCCTTGGTTCCCGAACTCGCCATGTAGTTCAGCGAGCCGTACTCCGGCATGCGCGCCTTGATCGCGTTCTCCACCTGCCGGGTCGTCTCCGACCAAACGTCGACGGTGCCCTGGTAGCGTTCGTCGTCCGTGATCAGGCCCATCTGGTACTGCTCAAGGAGGTCATCGACCTTCTTGTCGGCCTTATCCAGCAATTCCTGTTTGTTTTTCGGGACCTGGATTTCGTGGATGGCGATCGTGATGCCGCTGCGGGTGGCGAAGTGGAACCCGGTGTTCTTGATCCGGTCGACAACTTCGGCCGTCGCTTCGCCGCCGAGTGTGCGGTAGCAGAGCGCCACCACCTTGCGCAGGCTCGGGCGGTCCATCCCAAGGTTCTGGAACGGGATCGACTCCGGCAGCACGTCGTTGAAGATGATCCGCCCGACCGTCGTATCGACCATGCTCGACTTCGCCTTGCCTGCGGCATTGAGTTCCGGCTCGACAGGCGGGCCGTCCTTGCCCTGCACAGCACGGTTCGAACGCACCCGGATCGGTGCACGCAGGTCAACGATTCCCAGTTCGAACGCGAGCTTGGCCTCTTCGAACGAGCCGAAGAAGCCTTCAGCCGGCCGGCCGTTCTCTTCCCGGTAGGCCCCGCGGCCGTTCGCCGCCACGTCCGTCATGTAGAAGCAGCCGAGCACCATGTCGAGCGAAGGCGCCACCACCGGGTCGCCGCTTGCTGGCGACAGCAGGTTGTTCGTCGAAAGGAGGATTTGCTTCGCCTCCGCCACGGCCTCGCGGCTCAGCGGCACGTGCACGGCCATCTGGTCGCCGTCGAAATCGGCGTTGAACGCCGAGCAAACGAGCGGGTGCAACTGGATGGCAGAGCCTTCGATCAGCACCGGCT
>JBGOVF010000005.1:0-18281 GCA_041477975.1 Tepidiformaceae bacterium | reverse complement strand
CTCGTAATCGTGACGCTCGGCCGCTTCTCGATGTCCCGCTTCTTCCCGCAGCAGACTATCTCACGCATCCACGGCCAGCCCCGGGAAATCGGCGGACGGGCAGTCGTGCCGATGTACCACCCGGCGGCAGCGCTCCACCAGCAGAGCTTGCGGACCGTTCTCCTGGAAGATTTCGGGCGCCTCCCGGCTGTGCTCGAACGGGCCCGGCAAGCCGCTCCTCAGACTCAACCAGCGGTTCCGTTCACCGCGGAGCCACCTCCGCCTCCTCTCGCGCCTGAGCCCTCCGCACTCGCGCCTGCCAGCGAAGCGGTGCCGCCAACCGCAGCCGCACCAATGCATCAACCCGAACAGCAACGGCTGTTCGATTAAGGATTCCATGCCAAACAGCACCAGCAACCTGCGCGTCATCCCCCTCGGCGGACTCGGCGAAATCGGCCGAAACATGATGCTCATCGAATACGGCGACGACATCATCGTGGTCGATGTCGGCCTCATGTTCCCGGAAGAGGAGATGCTCGGCGTCGACCTCGTCATCCCCGACTTCACCTACCTCCGCGATAACGTCCAGAAGCTCCGCGCCGTGTTCCTCACGCACGGGCATGAAGATCATGTCGGCGCGCTCCCGTACTTCATGCGGGAATTCAAGGCGCCTATCTACAGCACGCGCCTGACTGACGGGCTGATCCGGGTGAAGCTCAACGAGCATCGCCTCCTGAACAACGCAGAAACCCACGTCGTACAACCGGGGGACCTGATCCCCGCCGGCTGCTTCGAAGTCGAGTTCTTCACCGTCGCCCACAGCATCCCCGACGCCTGCGGGCTGATTATCCGGACGCCACTTGGTCTGCTCGTGCACACCGGCGACTTCAAGCTCGACCACACGCCCGTGATGGACCAGCACACCGACCTCATTCGCCTGGCCCAGGTCGGCGCCGAAGGTTGTCTACTCCTCATGGCTGATTCGACGTACGCGGAACTTGAGGGGTACACCCCGAGCGAACAGCTTGTCGGCGAGGCACTGCGCACCATCTTCGTGAACGCCAAGAGCCGCGTGATCGTCGCAACCTTCGCCTCGCTCATCTCGCGGGTACAGCTCGTCGTCGATGCCGCCGTGTTCACCGGCCGCAAGGTATTCGTCACCGGTCGCTCGATGATCGACAACGTCGCTATGGCCCGCCAGCTCGGGTACATCAACGCGCCGGACGGGGTCATCATCGGCGTCGAGGAGATGCGGAACACACCCCCGGCACGCCTCGCTATCGTCACGACCGGCAGCCAGGGTGAGCCCACGAGCGCGCTCACGCGCATGGCCAACGGAGACCACCGCCACGTGACCATCGCCAAAGGCGACACGATCGTCCTCTCCTCCAGCCCGGTACCCGGCAACGAGCAAGCTGTGTATCGCAACGTCGACAACCTCTTCCGGCTCGGCGCGGATGTCCTCTACAACCGCATCTCCAACATCCACGTCCGCGGCCATGCCAGCCGTGAAGAGTTGAAGATCATCCAGGGTCTGCTCCAGCCGGAATACTTCCTCCCCATCCACGGCGAATACCGGCACCTCGTCGTCCACGCAAAGCTGGCCGAATCGGTTGGGGTTCCGCCCGGCCAGGCCTTCGTCCTCACGGATGGCGACGTCCTCGAAATCGACGAGGACACTGCGTTCAGCAGAGAGCGCGTGCCGGCGAGCTACGTCTACGTCGATGGCCTCGGGATCGGCGACGTAGACCAGCACATCCTTCGCGACCGCGCACATCTCTCGACCGACGGCGTCGTCGTCGTCATCGTTGCCGTCGACAAGCAGACCGGCCACCTGGAGAGACCACCAGAGGTGCTCGCGCGTGGCTTCGTGGATGTCGACGAACGTGAGGAGCTGCTCGACCGCAGCAAGCAGGTAGCCGCGGATGCGCTCAAGGGCGCGGCCCACTACGCCGAATTCGGTGATATCAACGCCCGTATTAAGGACGCTGTGAGCAAGTTCCTGTACGATGAGACCCGCAGGCGCCCTATGGTGCTGACCGTGACTGTCGAGGTCTAGTCAGAGGTTCACCGGAAGGCGCCGCCGGCCCGATGCGCGCGGGGCGCCCGGGAACGGATAGTAGGAGTGCAGCGCCATGACGGCACGCACAAGGAGCAGGCCCCGCCCTGCGCGCACGCCCCGCGCCAGGAAAAGGAAAAGCTTCTTCAGCGAACAGCACCTGGGTCGGCCCGAGGTCCTCGGGGCGGCAGCGCTTGTCATCGTCCTCTCGGTCCTCGCCGTCATGGTCGATGTGCCCGCCGCGGCGGCGGATGCGCGCGATTGGGTCCTGAGCCGGCTCGGGTTTGGTGCGTTTATCGTCCTGGGCTGGGTCCTGCTTGGCGGTGCGGCGCTCTGGCAAGGCTGGTACCGCGGAGGCAGGGAATTCATCCGGAAGGCCGCTGGCGCGACCGCACTCGGCCTGTTCGCCTGGGGCCTCCTCGGCCTCAACGCGGCCGATTGGTCGGCTGGCAGCGTCAGCTTCCGCGAAGTGACCCTCGGCGGCGATGTAGGCGCCGCCCTCGTCGCCGGCTTCCTTGGTAAGCTCGCGTGGCTCAGCCTTCTCATCCTCGCCATGGGCCTCCTCGCACCTGGTCCTACGCGCTGGTTCGCGGAAAACGGTCCCGTCTGGATCGAGGAAGCGTGGCGCCGGCGCTGGCCGCACAGAGCAACGGCCAACCTCGGCCGCTTTCTCGCGTTCGCCTTCCGCCGGCCCGGCGAATCCGCGGCAGAGGACGTCGTCATCGGAGGCGGCTCGTTCGAGCGCCTCGAGCCCATGGGCCGAACAGCCCTTGAGGGCGCGCCGGTCGTCTTTCGCCCCTCGATCGATCCCGGGTCCCCCAGCTCGCCCTTAGGTGCGGGCGCCGCGGCCCAGTTCACCGCCGTCCCGGTCGGCGAGCGGCCAGCCCTCGACGTCCCGGTGCCGGACGCGGCGCCGGAAGACCTGGAGCCCGATGAGCCGACCCAGCTCGGCTTCAGCCTTGATCAGCCGAACGGCTGGCAACTGCCGGCCATCGAGATGCTCAACGCCCCGCAGGTGAGCCAGAACCGCAAGCACGACAACGCCGCCCGAGCCCAGCTCATCGTCGATACCCTGGCCAGCTTCGGCGTCGACGCCACAGTGGTTGAAATCAACGAAGGCCCGACTGTGACCCAGTTTGGCGTTGAGCCGGGCTGGGAAGTCCGCTACAGGGACCTTCAGCTCAAGGACGAGGCGGGCCGCACCTTGGTGGCGAGCGACGGCCGCGCGCGCACCGAGCGCGTGGAGGTCTCCCGCACGCGCGTCCGGGTCAACAAGATCACCGCCCTTCAGAACGACCTCGCACTCGCGCTCGCTGCCCCCAGCCTGCGCATAGAGGCGCCCGTGCCCGGGCGTGCCATCGTCGGCATCGAGGTGCCCAACGACAGCGCCACGGTCGTCACTATGCGCCACGTGATGGAGACGAAGGAGTTCAACGACCTGGCCGCAAAAACGAAGCTGGCGCTGGCACTGGGAAAAGGCGTCTCCGGCGTCCCGGTCGTGGCCGATCTTGGCAAGATGCCCCACCTCCTCATCGCTGGCGCCACGGGCAGCGGCAAGAGCGTGTGCATGAACGCCGTCATCGCCGGCATCATGATGAACGCGACGCCGGACCAGGTGCGCTTCGTCATGGTCGACCCAAAACGCGTCGAACTGACGGCCTACGCCGGCATTCCACACATGGCTTTCACAGACATCATCGTCGACATGGACAAGGTCGTCGGCGCGCTCCAGGCGGTCGTCGGCGAAATGGAGGCCCGCTACAAGAAGTTCGCGGGCGTGGCCGTGCGCAACATTGAGTCCTACAACCGCCACCCGCGCATCCTCAAAAAGCTGCCGTACTGGGTGGTGATCATCGACGAACTCGCGGACCTGATGATGGCCGCGCCGTTCGAAGTGGAGAAGCTGCTTTGCCGGCTGGCGCAACTCGCGCGAGCGACTGGAATCCATCTCGTCGTCGCAACTCAGCGCCCCTCGGTCGATGTCGTGACCGGCCTGATCAAAGCGAACTTCCCCACGCGCATCGCCTTCGCGGTCACGTCCATGACGGACTCGCGCACGATCCTCGATATGGGCGGGGCCGAGAAGCTCCTCGGCCGCGGCGACATGCTTTACATGCCGACCGATGCCGCGAAGCCAATCCGCATCCAGGGCGTCTACGTCTCCGATGCCGAGGTGGAGCGGCTGGTCGAGTTCTGGAAAGACGAGCGCTTCAGCGCACTCGCCCCTGAAACCGCCGACGAGCTGCTCGCCCAGGCGCTCATCGACCAGAACGGCGGCGAAGCAGACATGACGGTTGATCCCGGCGACCCGATCGTCGAGCGGGCGAGGGAGCTCGCGACGCAGCACCAGCGCGTTTCCCCGTCGCTGTTCCAACGCCGGCTCAAGATCGGCTACCTCAAGGCGTCGACCATCATTGAGATGCTGGAGGAGGAAGGCGTGCTCGGGCCCCGCGAGGATGGCGAATCCCGGCGCGTGCTCAGCCACGCGGGAGACCCTGCTTGATACACTTGCTCTCGTGAAGAACATCCGAACGTTGCTGCGGCGAAGCGAGCCTGTGCTGGAGGCTGAACCGGAGATCCGGCACGAACAGTGCCTCTCCTGCGGCGCCGACCTCGAGGGATCGCGCTCGTACGAACGCTATCGCGTGTGTCACTCATGCGGCTTCCATTTCCACCTCACTGCCCGCGAACGCCTGGTGACACTGATCGATGCAGGCAGCTTCCACGAAGACGACCGCGGCGTGACCTCGATCGACCCCATCTCGTTCCACGGCCGGCAGTCTTACCGCTCGCGCGTCATCAACGCTCAGCGCCGCACCGGCCTCACGGAAGCGGCCCTCACCGGGACAGGTACGCTCGTCGGCCGCGATATCGTCATCGCGGTCCTGGACTTCTCGTTCCTCGGCGGCTCGATTGGCGTAGCCGCGGGCGAACGGCTCGCGCGCGCCTTCGAAAAGGGAACCTCCAGGCGCGTGCCGGTGATTGTGGTTTGCTCCACTTCCGGCACACGCATGCAGGAAGGGCTGCTGGCCCTGATGCAGGCGCCTCGCGTGGCGGCTGCCGTCCGCCGCCACGACCGTACCGGCCTGCCCCACATCGCCGTCCTGACGGACCCGACGACTGGCTCCGTCTACACCGGGTTCGTGAACCTCGCAGATGTGATCGTCGCGGAGCCCAACGCGCTCGTCGGGTACGCTGCGCTTCGCGCCCTCCAGGAATCCGCCGGCACGGACTTGCCCAAGGGCTCGCACACATCGGAATCGCACCTCAAGCGCGGGCTCATCGACGCCATAGTGGCGAGGCCGCAACTGCGCGACGCGCTCGCACAGCTGCTGGACCTCTTAATGAACGACTACCGCCTGAGCGTTCAACGGGGGGGCCAGGAAGGCCGCGCATCGCACACGCCGCACGGCGCGTGGCAGCAATTACAGATCTCCCGGCACGAACTTCGGCCCACGTCTGCGGACCTCATCTCACGCATGACTACCTCGTTCGTGGCGATTCGAGGCGATCGCATGGGTGAAGACGACCCGGCGGTCCTTGCAGGCATCGGATCGCTCGGCGGCGAAGCAGTGATGTTCATCGGCCAGGTCCGTTCGCACAGTGGATCCGCCGACGAGGGCTGGATTCGGCCGGGCGGGTTCCGAAAGGCGCGCCGCGCAATGTTGCTCGCGGCGAAGTTCCAGCTCCCGGTGGTAACACTCATCGATACCTCAGGAGCCCACCCCTCGCTTGAAAGCGAAGAGGCCGGGCTCGGCCACGCAGTCGCCCAATGCATGGCCACGATGCTCGAAATCCCCGTCCCGACCGTCGCCGTGATTACCGGAGAGGGAAACTCCGAGGGCGCCATGGCCATGGCCGTGGCCGACCGCGTCCTCATGCTGGATAATGCGGTCTACGAAGTCATTCGCCCTGAGGACGCGGCAACTATCCTCTACCAGGAAGCCGGCCGGGCCGGCGAGGCCGCCGAGCGCCTTCGCATCACGTCGCATGACTGCCTGAAGCTCGGCATAGCCGATGCGACGGTGCCCGAACCCGGCGATGGGGCGCACACGGACCACGCGGAGGCCGCGTCGCTGCTGCGCCGAAGCATCTTGCGCGAACTGACCCGCATCCAGCGCACGCGGCCGAAGAAGCTGCTCGAACAGCGCTACGTCCGTTACCGCGAACTCGGCTCAACGCGATCGTGGTTGCGAGGTCGGCTGGAGCGGCGTACGGCCCACCTCGTCGACCGTATCGGCGGATTCCGCGATCGCATCCGCGGCCGCTCCTCCAACATCCGCCGCCGCGTCGAGTTCGGCGACCATCCCGACATTCCTGTGTAGAAACGGGCCCCTCTCGGTTTCCCGTTCGTCGCCGCGCGCGCAGACTTCCAATCAGCGTTCACGGGAGCCCCTGCCTGCATCCGAATGACCTCCTGCTGCTTCCGCTCGGCCTCGCCGTCGGCACCTTCGGCACTCTCGTCGGGGCCGGTGGCGGCTTCGTGCTGGTACCTGCCCTCCTTCTCCTCTACCCGGACAAAGACCCGGAGACCATCACGGCGATGTCGCTCCTTGTGGTCTGTGCGAATGCCACCTCGGGATCGTTTGCCTATGCCCGCCAGCGGAGGATCGACTATCGCAGCGGGGCCTGGTTCGCGGTTGCCACTTTTCCGGGCGCGGTCGCGGGCGCCCTCGTGGTCGGCTACATCCCGCGCCAGACCTTCGACGGACTTTTCGCCGTGGTGCTGGTCGCAATCGGCACGTTCCTGATGTTCAGGGGCCAGAGCAACGCCATCCGCCCTCCGGTCACGGGCCGCGGCGTAGTCCACCGGCAGATCACCGATAGTCACGGCAACACCTTTCGCTACTCGTTCCAGATGTGGAAAGGAGTGGTCATCAGCAGCGGTGTGGGCTTCGTCAGCAGTCTTCTCGGGATCGGTGGTGGGATCATTCACGTTCCTGTTATGGCAAGTACATTGCACTTTCCCGTGCACATCGCAGCCGCCACGTCGCACTTCGTGCTGGCCTTCATGTCGGCCGAAGGTACGGCCGTGCATCTTGCAACGGGGACGCTCGAATGGGACCGGTCACTCCTCCAGGCGGTACTGATCGGCGCGGGGGCGATCCCCGGAGCCCAACTCGGGGCGCGGCTCTCTCGCCGGATCCATGGCACGCTCATCATCCGGGCGCTGGCTGGCGCCCTGATGCTTGTGGGGGCCCGCCTCGCGCTGCAGGCGTTCGCCGGGTAGGCCGGGCTAGGGGGTATTTTCCCAGTCGCGCCAGCTTCGAGCCCGCTCATCAGCTGGGTCGAGGTAATGGCCCTGGCCGGCGCGCTTCATCGGGCCTGCGCTGGACGGCCCATCGAGCTTCTTCAGCAGGAGCCAGACGCTCACGCTGAGAGCGCACATGATTCCCGCAAGGATGGCCAGGCGCTGGATGCCCCGCCCGCCGGCTCCGTCCCAGCCATCGTAGGCCGCGCGCGCGTACTTGAGCGCGCCCGCGGAATCGCCAGAGGCATAGGCCGATTCGGCCTTCTGGAGGTCGCCATCGGGATCCTTGAAGAACAGGCCGACGCGGCTGAGGAAGCCGACCTTGAAGCTGGACTGCTTCGCCTTCGCCAGCTCGATCATCTTCGCGCTGGCCCCTTCGTTGAAGACGGCCGTGAGCGAATCGGCGGCGAGGCGCTTCGCGCCACTGAAGTCGCCTGATGCGTAGGCCGTCGCTGCTTCAGTGAGCTTCTTAGCGGCGAAATCCGGGGCCTGGTCGCCGAGCTGCTTGCGCGCTCCAACGATAGCCTGGATGGCCTGCCGTTGGTCTTCGACCACGCCGCCCGTCTGGGCGATGGTCTTTTTTCCCCACGATTGAGAAACGGCGGTGCTCTGCCCAAGGCTCGATTCCTCACCGAGCTTCACCACGCCCGCGTAGGAATCAAGCACCTGGTTCGCCCGCTGCGCCTGGCCCGCAACCGGCTCGAAGACCCACGCTTCCAGGTTGTCGTAGATGTCAGACGGGACACCCGAAAGGCCCATCGTAGCGGCGCGGTCGGTCAGGGTCTTGACGAGGTCGTGAGCAGCCCGGCGCTGGGCCAGCAGCCCCGCCGACGTGTCCTGGTTGAAGACCCAGTCGGTAAACAGCTTGTCGAGGTTCGCGCCACTCTGGCCCTCGCCGCGGTCCATGAACCAGCGTGCGTCAAGCGGCCAGCGGTCCTTTTCGCTCCCCATGTAAGAAAGGACGGTGCGCATGTTGTCCGGCCCCCCGATCGCGGCCTGGAAAGCGAACCAAAAGTCCCCGGCCTTGCCATACCAGTAGTCAGGCTCGAACACCGCGGAGCCGTTGTACATGTTGATCAACGCGTCCTTGAACCCGAAACGCTGCCAGTTCCGCGGCCGCGGAGTCACCGCGACCTGCGGGGCGACGGTGCGGATGCCGTATTCCGCGAGCCCTTCCCATAGCCACGGCGCCTCAAGGTTGAAGCCCGCCCACTGATGGGCCAGTTCGTGAATCGTCACCTCTTCGTCGAAGCCCGTGCCGGTCGCCAGCAGCACTTCACCCAGCGAGGGGAACGCAATCCCCGCCGCCCCGGCGATCTCGATGTGGTGCGACTGGAGCATCGTCACCGTTTTGAACGGGTAGGCGTATCCGAACGTGGCTTCGAGTTTCGGGAAAGCAGCCTGGGCGATCGCCCATTGCTTGTCTGCCCATGTCTTGTCCTGCTTGAAGTACTTCAGGACCATATGGACCGTCGAGTCCTTCATCTGAACGTCCGCTTCGAGCAGGCCGCGTTTCGATTCGTCCGTGATCGACTGGACGAATGCCGAGAAGACGGAAATTGTCGAGCGCTGGCGGCAGGCGTCATCGAGATTGGCGCAGCGATTGAGGACGGAAGAATCATCGGCGTTGAGGGCGATCGTCGGCACGTCGCCACACACCCAGCGCTCCGCGCCTGCATCCTTCACGTCCTTCGGCTGATCCGCCGCGACGAGGCAGCCGGGGTCGAAGTAGTTCTCCCCATCCCTGGGGACATCAACGAAGACGAACGAGCCCTGGCCCTGGCCCATGAACGGGAGTTCCATCGCGCCCGCTTCCATGCGAAGGAGCGAGCCAGTGTGCGACGGTACATTGTACGTCGCGGTCAGAGTGGTCTTGAGATTCGGCTTCAACGGCTTCGAAAGCGTGGCCACCGCGATCCCGGCGATGCCGGGCTTTTCAGTGCCAGGGGTGATCTTCGTCTCAAGGACGGCGCCGTCTTGCTTGATTACAACGTCCGTGGCCGCCGGGAGAATCCAGACAGGCAGCGAGTTGAGCGTGCCGGAGCCGTTGAGGAATGCGACATTGATGCTGGCCGAGAGCGTGCCGTTGGGCACATCGAGCTTGAAGTACGTCTCCGAAGCACTTTTGAACGGGAAGAGGTCGGCAGCGCCCGCGAAACCCGGCAGCAGGCCGGCAGCGAGAGCCGCGACGGGCAGAAAAATACCAACAAGCCACCGGCGCACACTCATATGTGAAGCATCGGCGGCCACACGCGCCGAGAGCAGACCGATCGGGCTTCAAGCGTGATTCAACTATCATCTGGGGCGTGGATTGCTGGCGACTGCCCGCCGCGCTGGTGGATGCCCGACTCACTTCGGAGCTGGCGATGCTGCTGAGCCGCTCATACACCGACGCTCGCCATCTCGCCGGCTACACGAGGGAGGAGCGAGCCGCCTGGGCCGGCCACATCGCGCGAGTACGCGCTGCCTACGGCGAAACGATGCCGGCGGCCTGGCTCAGGCGCTTCCCGACGCTCCGCAATCTCCGTCGCCCGCCGGGAGAACGGCGGACTGCGACCCATCTTTTCGCCCGTCGCGAAGGTGGACTCGCGAGTCACGTTGCCCTCTTTCAGCAGCGTTTCGAACACCAGAGCGGGCATTTCGCCGGATGGTTCATCGAAGACGTTGCCACTGACCCCGACTTACTGGGCCTCGGGCTGGCTTCGCAGCTTATGGGCCTCGCGGTGCAGGCGGCTCGCGAGGCCGCGATGCCCGTTCTGGGGCTGGCGACCGGTATCCCCGAGTTCTACGAACGGCTCGGATGGGCGAAGTGGAACGGGCCAGCTACCTTCGCAGGAGGCAACGGTGCAGCCCGGCCGGACCCGGGCCTGATGATCTTCCAAACGGAGTTCGTTGACATGCCGCTGTTTCCGAACAGCGGAGAGGCGATCAGAACCTTCCGCATCTGACCGTTGGATGCCCGCAGAACGGCTGACGGTAGCGGGACCGGCCGTACCATCCCAATCGAGCATGCGTTACCTGCGTCGGAGTAAGGATGAAGGGGCGGGCGCGTTCGATAGCCGGCGTGGCCGCCGCGGGGCTGGCCATCCGCCCCGGTCCGGAGGACCATGAAGGGGCGCGGCTCGAGGCCCAGCACGTGCCCACCGCCCTTCGCGCATTCTGGGTCGATGGCTTCTTCGCGGCCGCGCAGGATGCATTCATCCTCGCCTATCTTCCGCTGCTCGCGAGTGCGCTCGGCGCAAGCGCGACGCAGATTGGGTAACCGATCTAGAGGGCAGCGCTCCCCGGACGAGGGCCATTCTCAGCGGCGAGGTCTCGCGCGCGGCGGGCCCGGCCCGATTCAACAAACGCCGAAACCGCTCGCGTGAACTCCGCCAGTTGCTCGTCGTCCATGCCATCCATCAGGCCGGCGGCGTACTCGCGGGTCTCCTGGCGCAAACTCTCGACCACCTCCCGCCCGCGCGGCTCGAGCCAGATGCAGATTCCACGACGATCGGTCGGGGCCACCTCGCGTCGAATGAAGCCGCCCCGTTCGAGCCGTTCCAGCAACGCTGAGACCGAAGGACGGGTCACGTAAAGGCGCTCAGCAAGATCGGCGTTGCTCAGCGGCTCGCCCTCCAGCAAGTGCCCGAGGAGCCGCATCTGCGTGACCGTGATGGACGCCTCGTCCCAGAGGCGCAGGCGAATCGGATCGAGCAGCGCGCTGGCCTGGAAGAGCGCCCGTGCGGCAGCGGCTACTTCAGGCCTTGGTTCGGTCACGCGCGGATTGTACTCCCCGAACGTCAGGCGCTTGAGAAGGTCGCCCGCGGATCCCAGCTTACGACGCCGACAACCGAGGGGGTGCCTGTCATCCCGAAACGCCCCGGGGCAACCTCGACCACGAACCGCTCGGCCGCAGACTCGAGACGGGCGGCAGCATCACCACCCGGTTCGATGAACAGCTGCTGGCGGAGGAAGGTGAAAGTAGCCTCGCGTGACGGGTACGTGAGCGCAGGGCGTTCGCTCAGTCGCACTTCGCAGAGCTTCCCGCGGGCCAACTGTAGCGCCAGGAATTCGGCGAGCGCGGGAAGAGCCGTGCGTGCTTCCCCGTGGACGGCTGGCCAGAATCCCGCGGCCGCCGAGGCCGGCGAGCTGGAGAGCAGGATTGCAACGCAGAGCCGCGCGGCCGAGCGCTCCATCGCATCAAGAAACGGCCCTATCTCCTCGATGTCGTAACCGACGTGCGCCATGAGCGCCACATCGGCTTGCGGCGGATTCGCGGTGGGCCAACGCGCTTCCACCGTCCTCAAGTTGCCCACGCCGTATTCGTTCACAGCTTCGCGCAGCACCTGCAACATGCCGGCCGAGGGATCGAGAGCGATCACGCTGGCGCCTGCGAGTGCGAGCGGGAGCGCGTAGCGCCCGCCACCCGCGCCAATATCCAGCCACGTCTCCCCGGGCCTTACCATGGCGCGCAGTTCGTCGAGCGCGGGTTCGCCCGTCCGTCGCGGATCGGCCTTGAAGGCCCCGGCAACCGGTGCGTAGAAATCGGGCCGCTCCGGCGCTTCTCGCACGCGCTCCGCCTGTTCGCGATTAGCGCGCACGCGGCTTCGCCAGTCAGCGAGCGCTTCATCGAGGCCGGGCCGCAGAACGGAGTTCACGCACGTCAGTCTCCTCTTCGCAGGCCGATCGGGGCAAGCGACGGGATTCGCCTTCGGCGGTGTGCTAGGCTTATTCTCAAGTAAACCAGTCAACAATAGGAGACCATCAACGTGGCGACTAAAGACCCTCGCGAGCCGTTCACTCGCATCTCGGTGGCCGAAGCGAAGGAGAAGCTCGAAAGGGGCGAAGCCGTCATGGTCGACGTGCGTGAGCCGAACGAGTACGCCGAAGTCCACGCCAAAGATGTCCGCCTCATCCCCGTCAACACAGTGATGGCCGAGGTGAAGCAGATTCGCGACCTCGCGGGCGGCAAAGAGGTACTGTTCATCTGCAAGTCGGGCCAGCGAAGCGCTCTCGCTGCCGAATTTGCGACCGCCAGTGGCCTTGACGATTTGGCCTTGTTCAATGTCGAAGGCGGCACCATCGCGTGGCTCGCCGCCGGTTACCCGACCGGGGAGTGACCGGAAGCGCCAGCGAGGCTCCGGCCCTTTCCCTCACCTTGACTCAACTCCGGACGGAACCTAGCATTCCGCCGACTGTGCATCCCACGACGGGATCTACCAGTCGGTAAGGCTCTCAGAGGAGGGAAGCATGAGAGACAGGGGATACGGTTCGAAGCTCTTCTTGGCGCTCGGGGCGCTGGCCGGGATTGCGTTGCTCGCCGCTGCCTGCGGCGACGACGACAGCGGTGGCAGCGGCGGCGTCAAGTACGGCACCGCAGGCTTCACGTCGATCACCATCGACTCGGGCGCTTCGGTGAAAATCGGCATCTCGAGCCCAACCAGCGGGGATCTGAAGGCGATCGGCCAGCCAATTGTCGATGCCGCCCAACTCGCCGCCGAAGGCAAGGACATCAAGGGCCACAAGATCGAGTGGGTGGTCAAGGACGACCTCTGCTCCGCGGATGGCGGCGCAGCGGCAGCTACCCAGATCCTCCAGGAGAAGGTAGTGGCCAGCATCGGCCCCGTGTGCTCTGGCGCCGTGGTCGCCGCGGAGCCTCAATACGAGAAGGCCGGGGTGACGCAAATCTCGCCATCCTCCACTGCCCACAAGTCAACCTACCCTGACCGCGGCGCAGTCTTCCAGACGTTCCTGCGGACCACCTACAGTGACGACATTCAGGGCCCGGTCCAGGCGACGTTCGCCAAGGACAAGTTGGGCGCGAAGACGGCATACATCGTCTACGACACCGACGCCTACGGCTCCGGCCTTCGCGACGCATTCCGCACCGCATTCGAAAAAGGCGGCGGCAAGATCGTCGGTAGTCCCGAGGGATACGAAAAGAAGGCCACCGACTTCAAGTCGATCGTGACCAACATCCAGAACGCCAAGCCCGACCTGGTCTATTTCGCCGGGTTCTTCGCTGAGGCCACGCCGTTCATCAAGCAGCTCCGCGCCGCCAACAAGGACGTGAAGTTCTTCGCGGGCGACGGCGTGAAGAACGACGAATTCACGAAGGGCGCCGGCGCCGATGCCGAGGGTGCGTACCTTTCTCTCCCGAGCCCCGCTTACACCGGCGCGGGCTACCTCACCTTCGGCACGGCCTACGAGGCCAAGACGAAGGCCAAGCGGGATGCGAGCCCCTTCGTGGCCGAGTCCTACGACGCGGCCACGATCATCATTAACGCTCTCAACAAGGTGGCAACCGACAGCGGCGGTAAGCTGACGATCGATCTCAAGAAGCTCAACGACGAGATTCGCAAGACGACCCTCGACGGCGCCTCCGGAAAGATTAAATTCGACGCTCGCGGCGAAAACGCCGGCGGCGCCACCCCTGTCACGCTCTTCAAGATCACCGGCGGCAAGTACGTCGAAACACCCAGGTAGAGCCTGACACCGCGTTGACGACAGAGACGAGAGGCGCCGATACCCTGGCGCCTCTCGTCATGTCTGCCACGAACAGCGTGGAGCCTTGTTCTTGATGCCAACCCTCTTCCTCGCGCCCACCAGCTTCTGGGTCGACCAATTTGTGAATGGCCTCACAACAGGCAGCCTTTATGCGCTGATCGCGCTTGGCTACACGATGGTCTACGGCGTCCTCCAGATGATTAACTTCGCCCACGGCGAGGTGTTTATGGTCGGGTCGTTTGCGGGCCTGGGAGCAATGACACTGATGGGCGGGAACGACCTTTCCGGCCCGATGATCGCTCTCGCCATCCTCGTCGCACTCATCGCCGCCATGGCCGCGTCGGCCGCACTCTCCGCAACGCTTGAGCGCGTGGCCTATCGGCCGCTCCGAACCGCGCCCCGTCTCGCGCCGCTCATCAGCGCGATCGGCGCCAGCATCTTTTTGCAGTACTTTGTCTCAGACCGGACGCAGGGCAAGGCGAAGTTTTACCCCGACGTTTTCCCTCGGGGCACTGTGGGGGCGGGCGCGTTCCACATCGAGTACATCCAGCTATTCCTCATCGCGAGCTCCATCGTGATGATGCTCTTCCTCTACCTGGTGATTCAGCGCACGCGCACAGGTCGTGCCATCAGAGCCGTTGCCGAGAACCAGGCGAACGCTTCGCTCATGGGCGTAGACGTGGACCGAACGATCGTGACGGTGTTCGTCCTTGGCGCCGCCATGGCCGGCGTTGCCGGCGTCCTCCACGGCCTCTTCTTCCAGACCATCCGCGGCACCATGGGTTTCCTCCCCGGGATCAAGGCGTTCACGGCCGCAGTGCTCGGAGGCATTGGGAGCATCCCCGGAGCCGTGGCCGGCGGCTACGTCCTCGGACTCGCCGAAACGGTCGGTCGCGAAGGCCTGAACACGATCCCCGGCGTGGACCTCGGCAACCAGTGGCGAGACGTGATCGCCTTCAGTTTGCTCGTCCTTGTCCTGATCGTCCGGCCCACAGGGATCTTCGGAGAGAAGGTCGCGCGCCGTGCGTGAAACAGCCCGCCGAGTTCGCCAACGGCGCGCGGAATTCGGCCGCCGCGTGCCCTCCAACGTTCGCTGGCTCATCTTCTGCGCCGTGCTCCTCGCAATTCCCTTCATCCCGTTCTTCACCGACGCGTGGATCCAGATGTTCTTTTTCGTCGGGCTCTACGTGGTGTTGGGGCTCGGTCTGAATGTCGTGGTCGGGTTCGCCGGCCTGCTGGACCTCGGCTACGTCGCCTTCTTCGCAGCCGGCGCCTACACGCTCGGCATTCTCGGCTCGCCGGGTTCCGCGATCGATCTGCAGCTCAGCTTCTGGGCCATCCTCCCGCTCGGCATACTCGTCGGCGCAGTGTTCGGCATCTTGCTCGGCCTGCCCGTGCTCCCACTGCGCGGCGACTACCTGGCGATCGTTACCCTCGGCTTTGGAGAGATCATCCGCCTCTTCCTCGTCAACCGCGATGACCTCACCAACGGCTCCCAGGGCATCAGCGCCATCCCCCACCCGGCGCTCCCCTTGATCGGCCACATCGAATCGTTCACGGAGTGGTACTTCTTCATTCTGGTGCTCGCGGTCGTCGTCGCCGTCGTCACCTCGCGGCTACGCGATGCACGCATCGGCCGCGCCTGGGAGGCCATCCGCGAAGACGAAGACGTCGCCGCGGCGATGGGCATCGACACGGTGAAATACAAGCTCATGGCGTTCTCCACCGGGGCGGCAATTGGTGGCCTGGGTGGCGTCATCTACGCGTCGCACATCGGCTTCATCAACCCTGCCGCCTTCAGCCTCCAGGTCAGCATCGATGTCATCGCGCTGGTCATCATCGGCGGCATGGGCAGCACTCCCGGGGTGGTCGTCGGTTCGTTCATCCTTGTCGGCATCCCGCGGATCCTGCTCCTGAAGGAAACCGGCGACTTCCTCGGTCGGTTCAACTGGCTTCGCGACGCCATCAACCATGGGGTCGACGCCATCAACAGCCTCTCGCCGTGGAACCTCGGCAGCCTGCCGCCGGCGAATGTTTGGGGCACCGAGATCGCCGATGACACGCGCTTCATCATCTTCGGCGCCCTGCTCGTCGCGATCATGGTGCTGCGCCCCTCGGGCCTGCTCCCATCGCGGCGCCGCCAGATGGAGTTCGAGCATCCCACCGAGGCCGAAGTTTCCCCGAAGGCCACGCTCGCGTGACCCTCGAGATGCTCGTCGCTGACAACGTCGGCATGCAGTTTCAGGGCCTGAGCGCGCTTTCCGAAGTGTCTCTGCGCGTGCCCGCTGGCGAAATCCGCGGCCTCATCGGTCCGAACGGAGCAGGCAAGACCACCTTCTTCAACTGCGTCACCGGGTTCTATCGGCCAACGTCAGGCTCACTTTCACTCGATGGCCGGCGCATCGATGGGCTCCACGCCCACGAAATCAGCGTCCTCGGGGTCTCGCGGACGTTTCAAAACATCCGCCTCTTCTCGAACATGACCGCGCTCGAAAACGTGCTCGTCGGCCGCCATGCGAAGATCAGCGTCGGAGGGGCCGAGGTGGCGTCCGACCGAACCCGCAGCGGACACCGGATCGTCGATGCCCTGCACACGCTGCCGGGCATTCCACGGGCGTTGGGGCGCGGCCTCGCTGAAGTCGCCGGCGCCGTGTCTCGGCCTCCGCAGGTGCGCACCGCGGAACGAGAGGCGATCACGAAGTCGCGCGAACTGTTGACGGCCGTCGGCCTCGCCGGTCGCGAAAACGTCGTAGCGCGCAACCTCCCCTACGGCGACCAGCGCCGCCTCGAGATCGCGCGAGCGCTTGCCACGGAACCGAAGCTCCTGCTCCTCGACGAGCCCACGGCCGGCATGAACCCCCAGGAGAGCGCCGCGATGGTCGCCCTCATCCGCCGCATCCGTGATGAGTTCCAGACCACCGTGATCCTCATCGAGCACCAGATGCGCGTGGTCATGGGCGCGTGCGAACGCATTACCGTGCTCGACTACGGCCGGAAGATCAGCGAAGGCACACCCGCGGAAATACAGCGAGACACGAAGGTCATCGAAGCCTACCTCGGGACGCGAGCCATCGCGGGGCAGCCGCATGCCGCTCCTTAGCGTCAGCGGGCTCGTCGCCGGGTATGGCGGAATTACCGCCGTCAAAGGCATCGACCTGAATGTGGAAGACGGCGAGATCGTCACCCTGATCGGGTCGAACGGCGCCGGCAAGTCGACTACGCTCCGTGCCATCGCCGGCCTCATCCACCCGCGAGCCGGCCGGATCACCCTCCTTGGGCAGCAGATAGACCGCTTACCCGCGCACAAGATCGTGGCCCTGGGCATGTCGCTCGTGCCCGAGGGGCGAGGCATCTTCCAGCGGCTCACCGTCCTTGAGAACCTGGAAATGGGGGCCTTCCAGCGGCGTGACCCGGGCGTTCCGGCCGACCTAGACCGCGTCTACCAGCTGTTCCCGCGGCTAAAAGAGCGGCTGAAACAGACCGGCGGCACGCTTTCCGGGGGCGAACAACAGATGCTCGCCATCGGCCGCGCCCTGATGGCTCGTCCGCGCCTGCTCCTCCTGGACGAACCTTCGATGGGCCTCTCACCTCTTCTCGTCGAGGCCATCTTCGCGACCATCCGCTCCATCCAGGAGCAGGGCTCGACGATCCTCCTGGTCGAACAGAATGCCGCCATGGCGCTCGAAATCGCCGACCGCGCCTACGTCATCGAATCCGGCGTGATCACGTTAAAGGGCACCGGCAAGGATCTCGCGAACGACGACAGCGTACGCAAAGCGTACCTGGGCGAAGCGTGAGCGAGCGGTCGGCGCGAAGAATTGCACTGTCGGCAGGCGAATTCCGCGTGCTCGAATGGCCCGGTGCGGAGCCGCCGGCGATCTTCCTTCACGGCCTGACCGGCGTGGCAGAGGTCTGGGGTCCCACGGTGGCGGCGCTGGCGCCGGCGCGGCACAGCTTCGCGCTCGATCAGCGCGGGCACGGTCATAGCGCGACGCCCGTCACGGGGTACGCTGTCGTCGCGTTCGTCGGCGACCTCCTGGAGGCGCTGCGAGTTCTCGGCCTGGACCGCCCTCACCTCGTCGGCCACTCGATGGGCGCCCGGGTGGCTCTCGTCGCCGCCGCTCGACACCCGGAGCGCTTCCGGTCAGTGGCGATCGTCGACATCGGCCCTGACCAGTGGCGGGCGAACTGGCAATCCACGGTCGCCGCGTTCGATCGCATGCCGCCCTCGTATCCGAGCGCCGAGGCTGCTGTCGGCGGCGCCCGGAATCGCGGCGGAGAATCAGCCGATGCCGCCCTCGCTGACCGCCAGGACGACGCCACGTTGCGAACCGTCGCGCTGGCACGTTTACGCACCTTGCCGGATGGCTCGGTCACGTGGCTCGCCAACCGCGAGGCGCTCAAGCGGACAGTGATCGCACATCGCTCACGGAACTACTGGCACGATTGGGAACGGATCTCCATTCCGGCCCTGCTCGTCCGCGGTGGCACTTCGGGCGAACT